>JBGQJJ010000064.1:0-10383 GCA_041498955.1 Terriglobia bacterium | reverse complement strand
CGCGTTTCCACCGAGCGCGTGCGAAAAATGCGCTTTTTCCAGCAGCACGAATATATTTCCGTGGATTTCACGCGCCAGGATGCGCTCCGTGTGCGGGTTGCCGTGCCCGGTCCGCAGCCCAAGTTTGATTTTGCGGCGCTTCCCGCCGAGCGGGAAGAACCCCTCCGAGCCGAATTGAGAGCGTTTTTGGAATCCGTGCGGACGCGCCGCGCCCCGGCGGTGGACGGCGCGGCAGGCCGGCGCGCCCTGGCCCTCGCCGACCAGGTTATGGCAGGCATCCTGGAGCACGGCCGGCGCGTCCAATTGGGTGCCTTTGCAGTGCCACAGGCAAATCCATGATTCCGAGGATTCTGGTTCCGAAAAATGCCCGGCCGGTTGTGTCTCCTTCAGACGCGCCGCCCCGGCGATTGAGTTCAAGCCTCGATGCGCGCACGCTCGTGCCATCGGACCTGCCGCAATTCGAGCTCGATCCCCACTCCTCGATTCCGTCCTATTTCAGGCTGGAAGTGCTTGGCGACGCCGTTGTCGTTCCGCGCGACATGCCGAACACGCCGCTCGATGCGATCAGCAAGACTCCTAACTATGTGCCGTTGACGATCCTGGATTCGCGCGTGGCTGTGCCCAAGGACGCTCACGCGGCCAAGCTCGTGCCGAAACAGATCGTTGCCATTCAAGATTTGCCCGACGTCCTCGATCCCGATGTCCTCACCACCGGCGAAGTCAATCTGATGACCAGACCGGCTGTGGACCGCACGGAGGCCTGGAACGCCGTGGCGCGGATTGCTTCGATTGCCTTTCACTTTGTAGTGATTCTTCTGATCCTGGCCGCACCGAAAATTTTTCCGTATCATCCGCCCACGGACGCGGAAATCGCGCGAACCATCACCGATCTCTATATTCCTTCCGATCTCAATCGGTTTTCGAGCACGCCACCCGCGCCCCGTCCGAAAAGCCCGGTCATGAAGGTCGATCCGCGCTTGCTGCGCCAACTGGCGCCCCCGCGCGCAGTGGAACCCGCTCCGGCTGTGCCCGAGCCCCCGCGGGAGAATCCAGCTCCCGCGAAGCCCGCGCCGGTCGCTCCCATGTCCCTGCCGCACCCGGCGGAGAGCCCTATCCGACCGCAAACGCCTCCTCCCGATGCGGCCCCCAGTCTGGTTCTGCCGCGGTTTTCGCCGGGCAAGGCGCTGCAGGAATCCATGCAGGAAGCCTTGAAGGGCGGTGGGTCGGAGAGCGCCACCTACGAAGGGCCCATAGGTCGTGGCGTTAGCGGTGGAGGCGGTGGGGGAGGCGGAGGGCAAGGGTTTGGCGGCAATGCCGTGGAAATACTTACGCCCACCGAGGGCGTGGACTTCTCCACCTATATTGCTCGCGTGCTCGCCAGCGTAAAGCGCAACTGGTATTCCGTCATGCCGGAATCCGCGCGCCTGGGGGATAGGGGGAAGGTCGTGCTGCAATTTCGAATCCTGCGAAATGGAGTCGTGCCGGAACAAGAACCCGTCATGATGGGAAGTTCCGGCAAGGAACCCCTGGATCGCGCTGCATCATCTTCCATCCGTGCTTCGACGCCGTTTGAACCGCTGCCGACCGCCTTCAGCGGCCCCTATATCGAGCTAAGGTTCATTTTCCTGTATAATATCCCCCTGAACTCACAGACTGCCCAGTGAAGCCTTCCCGCGCACAAGTAGCGGGGTTCCTATTGCTGGCGCTGCTGTGTTTGATCTATCTGGTCGTCCGGTACTGGAAATACCTGTGATGAGTACTGCTCCAAAACTTTCGTCCGATCAATTCGAAGAACCCGCCATAGCGGGGCGCGACTCGCTCCCGCTGGTTGCCATTGTGGGTCCGACGGCTTCCGGCAAATCCTCGCTCGCTGTGGCGCTGGCCCGAAAATTGAGGGGCGATGTCCTGGCCTGCGATTCCACGCAGGTCTATCGCGGGTTCGATATTGGCACCTCCAAGCCCACCCTTGAAGAACGTGGAGGCGTTCCGCATCACTTGTTGGATCTTGTGGACCCGACCTTCCCCTTTACGGCAGGCGAATATCGTGCGCGAGCGGTTTCCGTCCTGGATGACCTGCGCCTGCGCGCGCGGCTCCCTATCCTCACGGTCGGGACCGGCCTTTATCTGCGCGCCCTGCTGGAGGGTCTCGCCGACGCCCCGGCGCGGTCTGAAGAATTGCGCGCGCGCCTGGAAGCCGGAGCCAACGCGCACAGCCTGGAGTATTTGCATCGAGTCTTGCGGCGCCTCGACCCCGAAGCGGCCCTGCGAATCGGTTCCCGCGACCGTCCTAAGATGATCCGGGCAATCGAGGTCTGCTTGCTCACGGGACGCCCGCTCACGGAAGTTCACCGGTCGGGCCGCACGCCCCTCGAAGGCTACCACCCGATCAAGATCGGCCTGCAGCCCCCGCGCGCCGCGCTCTACGACCGCATCGAGCGGCGCTCGCGCACCATGCTCGATCGCGGCTGGCTCGATGAAGTCGCTGGCCTGGTCCGCAACGGCGTCCCGCAAAATTCAAAGCCCTTCGACTTCATCGGATACAGCGAACTGCAAGCGCACCTCGAAGGCACCGTCACTCTCGCAGCCGCTACGAAAGCCATCGCCCAAGCCACCCGCCGCTACGCCAAGCGCCAGGTCACCTGGTTCCGCAAGGAGCCCCTCGTGCATTGGTTCACGGGCTTCGGCGACGATCCGGCAATTGTCGCCGCCGCCGAACAGTTGGTGTCGGGGCATGCGCAATCCAGCGTGGCAAGTTAAGCCAAACGCCCCCAATTGCTTTGACAGATTCGCGCACCATCTTTAAACTGATGCGTATGGAAGTCCGCCTCAAGCCTGAAACGGAATCGCGCCTGATAGAACTGGCTGCCAGAATTGGTCGGGCGCCCGACGACCTGGTTGAAGACGCCATGGCAAGTTACTTGGCGGAACTGGCGGAGGTGCGCGGCACACTCGATGGTCGCTACGACGACCTCAAGAGCGGACGTGTAAAACCCATCGATGGCGAAGCGTTCTTTGAAGACCTTCGCCACCGCGAGAACGCCCTGCTTAAAAAGAACACTCCAAAATGACCGCGGACCAGGGCTTCGAAATTCTCCCTGGCGCCGCGCAAGACATTACAGAAATATAGGAATTCATCGCCGAGGACAGTCCGCTTTCGGCCAGGCGGGTGAGGGAAGACATTTTGGACGCCATCCGCAAACTTGTAGCTTTTCCTCACCAAGGGCACAAGCGGTCAGACCTCACTTCGCGTCCCTTGCGATTTCACGTAGTGCATGATTTTCTTATTGCTTATGCGCCTCATGAAAAGCCGATCGTTGTGATCCCGGCAGTTCATGGTCGCCGCAGTCCCCGCGTCGTGGCGGCAATCCTGCGTGGAAGAAAGTAGCGCAGGTAGATTCATGATTTTGGAACGCGGGCAGCCCCATTGCCGTACAGGGTGTATAATAGCCGAGTGAAATTGCGCCAAGCATTGCGTGTCCCCCGCCTGGGATTTGTGTCCACCGTTTACGCCGAATGAAGACTACACGACCGACAGAAAGCCACGAGCGCGTGTTCCTAGTAGGCGTCGGCCTGAAGCGGGCCTCGCACGTGCCGGGGATTGATGCGGGGGATGTGGAACGCGCGTCGCTCGACGAGTTGGCGGAGCTAGCTCGCAGCGCTGGCGCGCAAGTTGCCGGAAGCATCTTTCAGATGCGCGACAAGATCGATCCCGCCACCGTGATCGGGCGTGGCAAGATCGAGGAAGTGAAAATCGAAGCGCATCTGCACAACGCGCCGCTCATCGTTTTTGACCGCAACCTCACGCCAACCCAGCTGCGCAATCTCGAAAAGGGCACCGAATGCCGCGTGATTGACCGCACGCAGTTGATCCTGGATATTTTTGCGCGCCACGCGCGCAGCCGCGAAGGGCAGCTGCAAGTCGAGCTCGCGCAATTGAATTACACACTGCCGCGCCTCGCCGGAAGCGCGAAAGAGCTTTCCAGGCAAGCCGGCGGAATCGGGACGCGCGGCCCTGGCGAGCAGAAACTCGAAACCGACCGCCGCCGCATTCGCGAGCGCGTCGCAAAAATCTCGCGGGCCATCGAAGCCATTCGGAAACAGCGCTCGCTGCGGCGCGAGACGCGCCAGGCTGTGCCGCTCGGAACCGTCGCGCTCGTGGGTTACACCAACGCTGGGAAATCGACGCTCTTCAATACGCTGAGCCGCGCCGGCGTGCTGGTTTCCTCGAAAATGTTCGCCACGCTTGACCCGACCGTGCGCGCCGTGCGTCTCCCGTCGAACCGGCGTGTGCTCCTGTCCGATACGGTCGGATTTATTCGCGACCTTCCGCCGGGATTGATCGCCGCGTTTCGCGCCACGCTGGAGGAAGTGCAGGAGTCGGCGCTGATTCTACTCGTGACGGACATTTCCAATCCACACCACACCGAGCAGGACGCCGAAGTAGAAAAGATTCTAAGAGAATTGGGCGTTGCGGACCGGCCGCGCCTGCACGTGCTCAACAAGATTGACAGGCTCACTCCCGAGGAAGCCGCGGCCGTGAATGGAAATCACAATTCCTCGCGCGTCTCCGGACTCACCGGTGAAGGTCTGGAGGCGCTGCTCAGCCGCATCGATGAGGCGATGCCTGTCGATCCCGTCCTGCATTTGCATTTCACGCTTCCGCTCTCGAATGGCCGCGCGATTGCTCTCGTGCACGCACTGGGCCGCGTACTGCATTCGGAAGTCCAGGACTCTGCCATGGCCATCGAGGCGGAAATTCCGGAATCCGTGGCACGTCAATTGAGAATCGGCCCCGAGCGAACGCTCGCCTGATGTGTTTCTCTCACTCAAGAATTCCGGAAATTTAGACTCAGCCGCATGAGAGGGAAGCAAGAAAAACCCTCAAGAATCAAGGAAATCGCGCATTTTTGAGGTCGCGACGGGGTCAATGCGAAGTCACCCCATTGTGGAAATGTCTGTGGAAATCATTTTCCTTGCCTCAGGCTAGTAGGGAGAGAATTTCGACAGCGGGTGACCCCGGTCGCTTTCAGTATTAGTAACTACTGTATTTTCATAAAGTTCCAAGCATATATGCTGAATCATACAGCAATTCGCCCCTTTCCCAGGCGATTGGTTGTAAAGCCATGATTTGCACAGCCTTGCGGCTGCGTTTTGATTGTTAGTACATGCTCTTGGTCGCGCGCGTCGCGCGGAGAAGCGAGCCTTTTTCTTCGTCCGGGAACTCGTTTTGAGCAATCGTTGACTGCCCGCACCGGTACGTCTATAGTGGGTCACGCCTCTCCACTGGGCGGGTACGTTCAAATAGGAGCAGGGAGCCCCCCGGGCGTGTCATGAACCTGCCAAACAGCCTGACGATTCTACGAATTTTCTTTATCCCAGTGCTGGTCGTTGTCCTTTTGACTCGCGCACCGAATATTGCATTTTTGGGAGTGACCATTAATTTTGCCGAGTGGGGCGTGCTGATTCTTCTGGCGGCGGCGGCCACGGATTGGGCGGACGGTTACTATGCGCGCCGGCGGAGCGAAGTCACGACGCTCGGAATTCTGCTCGATCCCATCGCCGATAAACTTTTGATGTCCGCCGCATTTATTTCCCTGGTGGAAATGCATTTGGTGCACGGCTGGATGGCGGTGATTATCATTGGCCGTGAGATTGTGGTTCTCGGTCTGCGCAATATCGCTTCCGCGGAAGGGTTTACCATTCCAGCTTCCGCCCTCGGTAAAACGAAAATGGTTCTGCAAGTGATCGCCGTTTGCGCGGTGATCCTGGGGGCCAAGCACACCATCATCCGGCCGCTCGGCGTGCTGCTGTTGTGGCTGGTGGTGGGAAGCGCGGTGGTCTCCGCGTTTCAGTATTTTCAAAAGTTTTGGGGCCGTGTCGATGGCAGCGTGAAGCAACGGCGTCACCTGAGAATTCTCGAACGGCGCAAGAACGCTCAGGATGTCCCGACTGTCCAGTGACGATTGGCTGGCGCTGGTGGAGATTGCCCGACGCGCGATTTCCAGCGCCATCCTCGAAAGACGTATCCCCGATTTCCCGCCTCACCCCGCGGCGCTCTCCGAATGCAGTGGAGCATTCGTCACCCTGTACCGCCGCGGAATTCTACGCGGCTGCGTGGGACAAGTCGAAAGTCCCGGCCCGCTCGCGGACGTAGTCGCCCGTTCCGCGATCAACGCGGCGTTGTACGATTCGCGTTTCCCTCCGATTAGCGGCGAGGAAGTCGCCGGCCTGGAAATCGAAATCTCCGTGTTGAGCGCGCCGGAACGCATTCTGCCCGAAGCGATTGTCGCGGGCCGTCATGGACTGATGGTGGAGCGCGGGCCGTGCCGGGGACTTCTGCTTCCGCAAGTCGCCACGGAACGAAAATGGTCCGGCCAGCGGCTTCTGGAAGAAACCTGCATCAAAGCCGGATTGGCGCGCGATGCCTGGCGCGATCCCGAGACCCAGGTGTTTGGTTTCACCGCGGAAGTTTTTTCGGAGAAGGGACAGCAAACTAACTCCGAATCGTAAGATGACAGGCGGGTTTTTGTAGCGCAGGCTGAAGCCTGCGCTACTTCACTGCTCGCACTTTCAAGGTTTTCTTTCCACGAATGTAAGGAAAACGAAAAAGGATCTGATTCGCAATGCGAATCAGATCCTTTTTTCTCCGCCGCGGATTGCGGATAGAAATTCTGGCCGCAGTTATTCCACTTCCACGTAATCGCCGACGTAAATTTCCTCTCGCGCAGTCGTCAGCAGAACCGTGGAGGAGTTAGGCCCGGTGCGCAGGACGATTCCTTCGCCCAGCACTTGGCGCGGAAGATTGTTCCACTCGTACGCGACAGGGGTGCTTCCGTAGCCAAACGCCTTGTAGGCCGTATCTTGGAATTGATAGGCCGTCTCGATATGTGTTCCCTGATAACGGAATACGCGGAAGTAGTCTCCGACGCGAACGCCCTGTGCGCTGCCCAGGTTGACATAAACGATTTTGCCAGTCCCGCCAACTACCGCGAAATCCTTGCCGGTCACGACCATGGCCGTTTTCTTTCCCGAGGGCGCGGCGAAGAGATCAAGCTTCACATCGTGAAACTGCGGAGCCGGGCGGGCCGCAAATGGGCGCACCAGGTCGCCACGCTGCATCGAGTCACAGGTTAAGTCCATTTCGGCTGTGGAAGTCTTGGCGTCGACGTGTAGGACGCGCAATCGCCCGATATCCGCATACGTGGTGCCCATGGCCTTGTTCAGCATGGTTTGATACTTGAACCAGGAAGCTGTTGCCATCGCATCAGTGACGGGCCGGACCACTTCGAATTCGCTTCCAACTCTTATTCCGTTTTCCGCCCCGCGGTTAATATAGACGTAATCGCCCGCGGTGAATGTGCTCTTGTACAGGGAATTCTCGCCAGAAATCACGTAGGAATCGTTCGGAACGGGCTGGTCGGTTACCATTCCAGAACAATACACGTCCGCCTGCGAAGGGGTGATTCGTGGGGCCTGTTGCGCTTTGGCAATTCCAGCGGACATTGCAAGGCCAAATCCAATTGTAAGTCCTATAGTTAGAATGCGATAGCTCATTTTTTTGTGCACGGAGACTGCTCCTTGCGTTGGTGACTTCAGACATCCCCACACCGGTTAAGGCTGCCCATCAAAGCTAGCACTGGCCTTCCAGACGGTCAAGAAATCGTAGGGGGACGCTTTACACATTTGTTACCCACGTGATAGAAGCCTAAAGTTTAGCTTCTGGGGTGGAGGGCGTTTGAAGGGCCTCTTCGGAAAACATCGAGTGTGTGGCGTCGTCGCCGCAGAAACGGCGAGCGAGATGAGGTCGCAGGTCCGTCTGGGCCTGCGCAAGACGCGCACGCTGGAATTGCGCCTGGATTATCTTCGCAGCTCGAAGGAGCGGAAAGCGTTTCTGTCCTGGCTCGGCCGCAAACGCCCGCGCGGTGTGCTAATTGCCACGTGCCGGCGGCAAGAGGGTGGAGGTCTGTTTCCAGGCAGCCAGGCAGAACAAATTGAGATCCTGGCGCAAGCGGCCCGCTCGGGCTGCCACTGGTGCGATGTTGAAATTGAAACAGCGGAACGGATGGCGCGGGGAAAACTGGTGCGCGCGCTTTCTCCCGCGCGAGTGATCGTGTCGTACCACGATTTTCGCGGAACGCCGCAAAACCTCGCGGGAATCGTTCGCCGGCTGGGGAGGGCGGGAGGACAAACGATTAAGATCGCAGCGCAGTGCCATTCCGTTTCGGACAGCGCGCGCATCTGCGAATTGGCCCGTACGCGTCGCGATATTGTCGTGATCCCAATGGGCGAATTCGGATTCGCCGGGCGAGTCCTATCGCCGCGCATGGGAAGCGCTCTGGCCTATGCGGCGGTGGAGCGGGCCACGGCACCTGGCCAGCTCTCTCTGAATGCGATGGTCGATCTTTACCGGGCCGCGCAAATCACGCGCCGCACACGCGTCTATGGCGTGATCGGCGATCCGATCGGTCATTCGCTCTCTCCTTTGCTGCACAACACGGCGTTTCGCGCGCGCAAATTCGACGCGGTGTTTGTGCCTTTTCTCGTCCGGAACCTCCGAGATTTTCTGAGCGCGATGGGGGCATTCGGAGTCGTGGGCCTTTCGATCACGATTCCACACAAGGAAACGATCCTCCGCTCTTTGGACGACTGCGATCCGCTGGCCGCGCGCATTGGAGCGGTCAATACCGTGGTGGTGCGTGGCGGCGGCCAATTGTACGGGTACAATACGGACTACGTCGGAGTCCTGCGCAGCCTGGGGCAGCGGATGCCCCTCGCGGGGAGCCGCGTGTTGCTGTTTGGGGCGGGAGGCGCGGCGAGAGCGGCTGCATTCGCGCTGGCGCAGGCAGGTTCGATTGTGTGTCTTTGCGCGCGGCGTCCGGAACGCGCCCGCGCGCTGGCTCGCGCCGTTGGCGGGCAAGTGGTGGCGCGGGCCGGTCTGGCGCATGAATTTTTCGACGCGATCGTGAATTGCACTCCCATCGGGATGCACCCGCACGGGGGTTCTCCGCTCGCGAGCGCCGAACTGAATTGCCGGATCGTCATGGACATGGTCTACCGTCCGAGGGAAACGGAATTGTTGCGGCTGGCGCGGCGGAAGGGCATCGAAATTATTTCCGGTGTGGAAATGTTTCTCGCGCAAGGATTCGCGCAATACGAAATTTGGACCGGTGAGCGCGCGCCGGAAGGCGCCATGCGCCGCGCGCTGGTTTCGGCGCTCGATCGGGAAGAAAAATTCAAGGGGCGCCGCTCGTGACGGGCGACACCGGGGAATCGCCGGGAAATTCATGATCCAGCCTGACTTCAAATCGTTCTGCAAGCTGGCGCGGCAGGGGAATCTCGTGCCCGTGTACGACACGTTCACGGCCGACACGCTCACTCCGGTTTCCGCGTATCTGCGGCTGGCGCAAAACGCGCGGTACGCCTGCCTGCTCGAAAGCGTCGAGGGTGGGGAAAAAATTGCGCGGTACACGTTCGTGGGCGCGAACCCGAGCGAAGTGTTCCGCTACGTCAACGGCGCCTGCGTGCTGGAAAGCGACAGCCGCACTTCCTGGGTGCAGGTGAATCCGCTCGACTACCTGCGCAACCGCGTGGAGCGGTATCGTCCCGTGCGCGTGCCGGGCCTGCCGCCACTCGTCGCGGGCGCGATCGGCTATTTTGCCTATGACATGGTGCGGCTCATTGAGCGCATCCCGGACACGGCGCGCGACGACGTCGGGATGGATGATGCCGTGATGATGTTTTTTCTCGGCCTCGTCGTGTTCGATCACGTCCGGCACAGAGTGTGGATCGTGCGCAACGTGTATACCGGCGGCGAAGGCAGCCTGCGCGCGAAATACAATCAGGCCGTGCGTGAAATCCGGGCGACGCGCCGCCGCCTGGACGTGGCGGTGGCCGCGGAACATCCGAAGCGTCGGAAACCGCGCCCGCTCAAGGTTACTTCTAATTTTTCGCGCGCCAAATTTGTCGATGCGGTGAACAAGTCCAAGGAATACATTCGCGCGGGCGATATTTTTCAAGTGGCCATCAGCCAGCGTTTCGCCGCGAAAACGGACGCCGACCCGTTCGAGATTTACCGTTCCCTGCGCGTCGTGAACCCTTCGCCCTACATGTATTTTCTGAAGCTGAACGATCTCGCCGTGGTTGGCAGCTCGCCCGAAATGCTCGTGAAGGTGCAGGGCCGCGAAGCGTTTTACCGGCCCATCGCCGGAACGCGCCCGCGCGGCGCAGATGAAAAAGAAGACGCGGCCCTGGAGGCGGAACTGGCCGCCGATCCCAAGGAGCAGGCCGAGCACATCATGCTCGTCGATTTGGGGCGCAACGATCTCGGCCGCGTCTCGGAATACGGCACGGTGCGCGTCGAGAAGCTGATGTTCGTCGAGCGCT
>JBGQJJ010000063.1:0-10419 GCA_041498955.1 Terriglobia bacterium | reverse complement strand
CTTCATCAAGAACGGTTACAAGGGCTATCTGGAAGATCGCCGCCCGAACTCGGAAGGCGATCCCTACCAGATAGTTTCCCGCATTCTGAAGACGATCAATGGCGTCCCGAAGCCGGTTCTGGTTTAGGAGGTAGGACAGGCTTCAGCCTGTCGCTTTTGTGCTGCAGCGGCAAACGAAAACCAGACAGGCTGAAGCCTGTCCTACTGAATCGCGATTCACTTGGGAGCCAGCAACCGGTCGGGGTCAACCCGCACGACCACGTACGTAATCGATCCCTCGATGGCGCTAAACCAATGCGGCACGCCCGCGGGAATCACGACCACGTCGCCCGCTTTAACCCGGCGGCTCACACCGCCCTGGATAGAGGTGCCGCTTGCGCCGGGGCCGTCTTCCAGCTTGACGGATATGGCGTCAGCAGGTCGCGGCTTCGCATTGACCATTGTGCCCCCGGTCACCAGCGTGGCCGCGCCATCCGTCACGTGATAAATCTCCGTCACCTTGAAGTGCACGGCGACGACGCCGGGCGGCGTCTGTGGCCGGTGGATTACGCCGACGGCGACGTTGTATCCCCCGGCGTCAACCACGCGAATGTTCGGCAGGGGATTCGTCGCTGAATTGGGCGCTCCGTTCAGATTGGCTTGGATGTCCGCCGCGCTGACATAGGTGGCGGGAAGAGAGCTCGTGGGCGAAGCCGCCTGTTGGGCGCTGGCCGCTTTGGGGGCTAACACAGAAAGCGCGAACAAAAATACGAAAAGTCCCAGCATTGCTTTCATCGCCGACTCCTTTTTTGCGATAAAGATTTCAATTTGGAATTTCTGTTTGGCCTTGTAACTGACCGATACCTTATACCTCACTGGCTCAGGGGTAACAGCCAAATCTTTGTAGGGCACGGTTTCAACCGTGCCGTAAAGTATGCAAAATAAATTCGGCTTTACAGGCTGCGGAAAAAGTTGAGTAGCACAGCCACTCTTGGCTGTGCGCCTTTGTTATGTGCTGCAAAAACCACACAGCCAAGAGTGGCTGTGCTACTAAAACCGGCCCCGAACGGACTCTTTCCGCAGCCTCTTTAGCCGCTGGCCTGTTGGAATTCGAGCTGCCAGACAGGCCCTTCGGCATGCGGTCCAAGTGGTGGAGCCGCATGGGGAAACCCACAGGCTGAAGCGTGTGCTACTTGTTCGCTACGCGGACCGAACCTTGTCCAGTGCAGCTTTGACGCGCCCCGGTGTGAGCGGCGCTTGGCGGACGCGCGCGCCGGTGGCATCGAAGATCGCGTTGGCGATGGCTGCGGCGGTGGCACGGCTGGAAGGTTCTCCCGCGCCGCTTGAAGGAAGTTCCGGGTGGTTGATCAGAACGATATCGACTCGATCGGGAACGTCGGATGCTCGCGCGACAGGATACGTGATCCAATCCACGCTGGTCACGTTGCTTCGGTCGAATGTGACTTCTTCCTTCAGGCTGCGGCCAAGCGATTGGATCAGGTTGGCCTCGATCGTGGTCCGAAGCGCTTGGGGATTGATGACCAACCCGCAGTCGTGAGCGCAAACGAAGCGCGTCACACGAACCGCTCCGGTGCGGCGATTCACTTCCACTTCGGCCACGGTCCCGACATACGTGCCGTTGCGCGTGCTGAGGCCGACCCCGCGGCCCCTGGCAACGTCGCCTCCGGCCGCGCCCTTCCTCGGGGATGGGCGAGTATCCCAACCAGCTTTTTGCGCTGCTGTCGTCAAGACCGCCTTCGCGCGCGAATCTCCGAGATGCTTGAGGCGGAATTCGATCGGGTCGGCGCCGGCTGCGGCGGCGATTTCGTCCATGAAGGATTCGGCGGCGAAGGAAGTGGCCGGCCCTTCCGGGTCGCGCAAATGAGTGGTGCGGAGCGGCGACGCGCTGTCATAAAACGCAGGAATGACATGCGCCGTGGCGAGAATATTTTGAAACGCGTACGGCGGCGACTCCACGCCCCATTGCGCGAATTCATCGACGCCCGTGGTATTGGGGATTCCGGTCAGTTGGGCTCCCAGATAATTTCCCGCGTCGCCGGGGCGAAAATGCGTCTCGCCGCCGGAAAACGCTCGTGAAGTGAATTGCACGGCCGTGGCTTCGCCCTGCGCGTCGAGCGCCGCGGCCAGATCGCAAAGGACCGCGGGTCCCTTGGTGCCCCACGCGGTCATGTCTTCGCGCATCCACTGGACGCGCACGGGCTTTCCGGCGGCCTCGGAAAGCAGCACGGCATCGGCAGCAGCGTCTTCAAAGCCCGGGCGGCCGTAGGAACCGGCATCTTCCTCCCAGATCACGCGCACCGTATCGATCGGAACGCGCAGCAACTCGGCGAAGCCCTTCTGCAAATCGTGCGGCTTCTGCCCGCCGGACCAGACCGTTGTGATGCCGTCGGTGTGAACGTCGGCGACGGCGCAACCCGGACCCATCGTGGCGTGCGACTGGAACGGGAACTCATAGCTCGCTTCCACTTTTTTCGCGGCATTGGACAGCGCTGCGACGGCATCACCGCGTTTCAAAGTTTCCTTGCTCGCTTTCAACGGCGCCGACCGCATGTACTTATACAAATCCTTTTGTTCGGGGAACGCCTGTTTGGGCTCGGTCCATTTGACCTTTAGTGCTTTGGCGGCCTGGATGGCGGCCCATTCATTTTCCGCGACTACGCCGACGAAATTTCCCTTCACAACTGTTTTAACGAATCCGGGGATGGCCTTCGCGGAACTTTCGTCCACGCTCACAAACGTCGCGCCCACTCCCAACGGCCGGATCACGCGCCCATGCAACATCCCGGGAACGCGGACGTCGGTGACATATTTGAAATGGCCGAGGATCTTTGGCGGAAGATCCACGCGTGGCGCAGGCTTTCCGACAATCGTGTACGTAGAGGGATCCTTCGGTTTGCCCGGGCCTTCGACGTTCAGCGAAAATCCGTCGCCCGAAACTTTCAGCGCGTCGTTCAGGTCGCCGGCGCTGGCGAGCTCCGCATAGGAGACGCTCTTCGTTGCATTGCCCTTCGCGCTCCCCTTCACATAGACGATGCCGTCTCTCACTTCCAGCTCATCGGCGGGAACACCGAGGCGCCGCGAAGCCAATTGCGTGAGCAGATAGCGCGCGTTCGCCGCGGCGTTGCGCAACGGCTTCGAGCCCAACATGATGGACGTGCTGCCTCCGACGCCGCCCTGATTGGTGGTGGAAGCGGTGTCGCCCATGACCAGGACAACGCGATCCAACGGAACGTCCAGTTCCTCCGCCACGATTTGCGCGTAGGCGGTTCCGACTCCCATTCCAATTTCCGGCTTGCCGGTGAACACGTGAACGATTCCTTCCTTGTCGATGCGCAGCCACGAATCCAGACGGCTGGGAGAAGGAGCGGCGATGGTCTCGGGTGACGCCGCGGCCAAAGCGCGCGGGAGCACGGTGGAATCCGCGAGGCTGAAACCGATGAGCAGGCCTCCCGCGTCTTTCACAAATTCTCTTCGCGATACTGTGATTTTGGGAGCCATGGTCTTATGCGCTCCTTTTCGCGGATTGCGACGCCCGGCGGACCGCGGCGAAAATGCCGACGTGGCTTCCGCACCGGCACACTAAACTTTCAAATGCATTCCGCATTTCGGCATCGGAGGGAGTGGGATTCTTGTCGAGCAGCGCTTTGGTGGTCATCACCCAGCCGTTCAGGCAGTAGCCGCACTGGAATGTCTGTTCCGCGATGAACGCCGACTGCACGGGATGGGGTTTTCCCGCGGTTTCCAGGCCTTCCAGCGTGACGATTTCCTTCCCCACGACGTTTGCCACGGTCAATTGGCACGACCGCACCGCGCGATTGTCCACCAGCACGGTACACGCGCCGCATTGCCCAACGCCGCAGCCAAAGCGCGGATTGTTCAATTCCAGATTGTCGCGAAGGACATACAGGAGGGGACATTTCGGGTCCACGTCTACCTTGTGTACCCGGCCATTTACTTTCAAGGAGGCAACGCTCATAAGAACCTCTCAGTCCCGAATTATACATCCGGTATTCGACGGAGCGCGAAAACTGAAATATCCATTTTGCATAGTGGCCCGGCTTCGTTCTGGACCTCTCCCGGGAACGCCAATCTCCCGATTGGCGCCGGAAAAACGGCCAATCGGGAGATTGGCGTTCCCGGGTCAAACCGACTCACTTCCGCTCGATTGGAATAATCGGATGGCCGGGGGCAGTCGGCAATTGTTCCCGAATACTGAAGCCGCTGATCCGCAAAGCCATCATCTGCGCCGCGAAGTTCAGGATTCGGTCCGCCGCGGCCTGCGGCTTTAGACCGCGCGAGTGGATGTTCGAGATGAGATTTCGATTCGCGTCGGTATGAGTCTTGCCAGGCCGGTACGCCATGTAGGCGGATAAACTTTCCGCCGTAGCAAGACCCGGGCGCTCGCCGATCAGCAGCACCGCCACTTTCGGCGCGAGCAAATCGCCGATTTCATTCAGAATGCCGACCCGGCAGTGGCGAATCACAAACGGATTGCCCACGGTCCAGCCGCGCGCTCGGGCTCCTTCTTCGAGCAACGGCAACAGCGAAGGAACCTGCGCGGCGACTGCCGTGACCGACAGGCCGTCGCCGATCGTGAATTGAATTTCGTTCTCTCGCGAACAACGCCTCGCCAATTCTTGCCGCGACGCTTCGTTCAAACGGCGTCCCAGGTCCGGCTTTAGGAGGTATTCTTCTTTGGAACGCACCTCGGTGCAGACCTCGAACAGATTCCACTTCTTAATGAACGCCGCGCCGAAGACGGACTCCATGTCCAGCTCCGCGCGGACGGCGTCGCGCGCGGCGGCGTGGGCTTCGCGCAGTTCCAATTGCGTCGAGGTGCGATATGCGGCCCCGGCGCGGCCAACCAGAATGCGCGCCGGCGTGCGTTCCCGAATCTTGCGCAAGACCTCGGGGAAATCGGCGGCGAGGAAGGAATCGGCGTCTCGCGGCATCTACACGATTTCTCCCAGGGAAGATTCGAGTCCTTGCATCAGCTCGCGCCGCGCGGACGCATCGACGAGCGCGGGCTCCGTGTCCCGGAAAATTCTCTTCGTCTGGAGCCAGCTCAGGAACTCGGGAGCGGGACGCAAGTGAAAAAGTTTTCTTGCGGCCAGCGCGTCATGGTAGCTGGTCGATTGATAATTCAGCATCACATCGTCCGAACACGGGACGCCCATGAAATAATTGCAGCCCGCGGCGGCAAGGAGCACCAAAAGATTGTCCGCTGAATTTTGATCGGCCGCCGCATGGTTCGTGTAGCAGACATCGCAGCCCATCGGAAGTCCCAGCAGCTTGCCCATGAAATGATCTTCCAGGCCGGCGCGAATGATCTGCCGCTCGTCGTAAAGATATTCCGGGCCGATAAAGCCCACGACGCTGTTCACGAGGAAAGGATGGAACACGCGCGCGACGCCATACGCGCGCGCTTCCAGCGTCAATTGATCGATCCCGTGATGCGCCTCGGCCGAAAGAGCGCTTCCCTGGCCCGTCTCGAAATACATCACGTCCGCGCCTTTCCAGGGAACGTCGCGTTGCGCGTGATGTTCGAGAACTTGCTCGCGCCCTTCGCGCAGCATTTGCAGGGTAACGCCAAAACTGCGGTTGGCCGCTTCCGTCCCGGCAATGGACTGAAAGAGGAGATCCACCGGCGCACCGCGTCTCATCGCTTCCAGTTGCGTGGTGATATGCGCGAGGCAGCACGATTGCGTCGGCACGCCATAGGAATCGATGAGCCGGGCGAGCGCGCGCAGAATTGCCCCAACCGTTTCCGCCGAATCCGAGGCCGGGTTCACTCCAATCACCGCGTCGCCGCATCCGAACAGTAGCCCCTCAAACGCGGCCAGCAAAATCCCGCCAATGTCGTCCACAGGATGATTGGGCTGGGTGCGGATTCCCAGCACGCCGCGCTCGCCCATCGTGTTCCGGCAAAGAGTCACATTCCTGATTTTGGCTGCGGCGAGGATGAGGTCCTTGTTGCTCATGATTTTGGCAACGGCCGCGGCGATTTCGGGAACGATCGCCCATTGGAGCTGCTTCAATTGTTCCTCGCTCGTGGCGTCATCGAGAATCAATTCCCGGAATTCTCCCACGGTCATGCTCTGAATTCGTTGAAACCGCTCCGCGTCGTAGGATTCCAGGAGCAGGCGGCTGACTTCGTCGTGGGAAGGATCGATCAGAGGCTGCCGGGCGATTTCCCCGAGCGAGAGTTCGGCGAGCTTGAGTTTCGCGGCCACGCGTTCGCGCTCCGAACGCGCGGCGAGACCTGCCAATTGATCGCCGGATTTTTCCTCGTTGGCCTTGGCCAGCAAGTCGCGCAGGTCACGAAAGACAAATTGCTCGGGCATGGCTTTTCCACGGGAGAATCGGTTGCCGCGTAGAAAGTAGCATCAATCGAAGACGCAAGAAAGGTTGAGGGATCTATTCCACCGCATTCGATCCAGGGCGGTCTTGCACGAATCACAAATCACAAGTCACGATTCACGGAAATTCTGGTGCCCGAAAGAGGACTCGAACCTCCACTCCCTTGCGAGAACTAGCTCCTGAAGCTAGCGCGTCTGCCAATTCCGCCATTCGGGCACATCTGCGGGTGTTGCGAGGCAAATTGATTGTGCCCGCCCGCGGCAGCATTTGTCAACGCGAGGCCGCGTGTGACGAACGTCACAACGTTTAGACTCGGAGGCGGCGCGAAACGGCCGAGGCGGGTGGGGTTGGTTGTTTGATTTACTTTTAAGTTAGCCAACAGTTGACAGTGCGGCTGGGTTGGCATAGCCTATGACGCGTTTTGCTTTCACTAGAATTGGTTGGCAGGTTGATCGATACACCTCAGTTTAAAAACCAGCGGCAGGGCGCTCGCGTAGTGATGCGGGTCCCCGTGGAAGTCCGTGGCACCGCGGTGGATGGAAATCCGCTGGAGGAATCCACGCACACCGGCGTCGTCGGCGTACTTGGGGCGATGATCTGGACCTCCCGGATGTTGCGAGTGGGGACGGAAGTGGAGCTCACCAACCGTTTTTCACAGCAGACCGCCAAATTTCGCGTCGCCTGGGTGAAAGACCAACAAGACAGCGAACTCTGGGAAACCGGCGTCGAATCGCTCCAACCGCTGGATGACTTCTGGGGCGTGCGATTCCCGCCAAAACCTGGTAATCATTAGACAACACTGGCCGTTGATCCGCCTGGAATAATGCTATAATCCGCTCAAGTTTTTGCCATTGCAGGACGGCGCGATTGTTCGCTCCATTCCGCCCAACGCTGTTCTCGCAGGGAGGAAACCTTGGAAGCATCCCGACCAATGATTCTCGATCTGCTCATGATTTCCTGGGGCGTCATCACGCTTGTCTTGGTGGTGCTGGTCGTTTACCGGGGAACGCTTTCGTCGAAAGAAGATGATCAGATCTTCATTGATGCCGCCGAACAGCATCATTACCAGGAGCAACTGGTGATCATCGACCGCATCTCCCGTCTGACCAGGCCGATTATCGCTCTGGCAGTGTTGTCCGGAGCGCTATTGCTGGCCAGCGTCGGGGTTTGGGTTTATCAGGCCTTCAAGAGCTTCTAGGGCTTGCCGGGCTGGGCCGAATCCATCGGGGTGGCGGGCTCGGGAAGCGAGGAGTCCACGACCGAGGAGTGGTTCAGTGTAATCACCCATCGGTCCGCCTGCTTCACCAGGAAAAGGGTCGTGTGCCCGCGGAATTGGACCACTTTGCCCTCCATTTGCGCGGCATACACGAATTGATAGGTGGCCCAGGCGGAGTTGCCGTTCACCTTAATGACGGTATTTGACCGGTCCATTCGCGCGCCGCTGATTTGGGCGCGCTGGGCCTGATAGGCCTTCAAGAAATTGTTCCAGCCGATCACAGGCGGTTCCCACGCGCCGCTCACCAGGACCACATCCTCCGCATAGTATTTATGCATGGATTCCGCGTCGCCGATTTGCCAGTAGCCCAGGGCTTCGCCAATGAGCCGATCGATGACCTGCCCATCCGGCGCGCCCATCGCGGATTGAAGACCCTCACCGAGATCGGTGGTTGAGGTGGGCGTGCTTTTATTCTTACCCTTTTTTTGCGCGTCCGCAGGAAGAGCGACGGCCATCCAGGCGAGCGCCAGGATGATCCAGAAACGGAAGCATCTTGCATGTTTCACCGCAACTTTTCTCATGTCTGCTCCTCGATGGTGAAGATAGCACGAACCCCTCCGCGCCACGCGGGAATCGGCGGGGGAAGTGTCATGCCGGTGGACGCATTCCAGGAGCGGACTGGCATCATTTGAAGCGCGTCTTCCGCACGACGTCGAGGCCGAACGTCCCGTTTTCATCGCGCAAGGCCACCACGGAGAATTCGCGGTTGATCGTGTATTCGATTTGAATCACCTGGTACTGCGTCGTCGTGACGTCCGTAATGTAAGTGATTACGAGGCCGCGTGTAACCTGCTGCTCGATCGTGACGCTGGCAATCGAGTTTTGCTGCGTGTTCAATGTCGCGACCGATGGGCCCACGCTGAAGTGGCTGATCCCGAACAGACGCTGGATTCGTCCACCCAGCTGGCTGGAAATCGCTTCGGAGAGCAGCGCCGAGGCGCCCACTCCCGCGTTTTGCCCGGTGGCGGTTCGCGCCGCGCTTTCTTCGCCGGTTTGGCCCAGGGCCAGCAGCTCGATAATATCGCTGGAGGGCAACGGCGGGTCGGACCGGTAGGCCAGCGTGAGCCGGCTCGCGGGACCGGTGAAATCGAGAGTGACTTCATACTGGCGGATCGTCGTCGTGGCTTCGACGTTCAACACCGGATCCAGGCGGAAGGGATTGGCGAAATTGATGTCTCCCCGCGAGATGGTGTATTGGTTGCCGCGAAAACTCATTTCCCCGCTCAACAAGTGAATGTGGCCGAGGAGAATGGGATGTTCCCAGGTCCCGCGCAAGCGCAGATTCGCGTCCGTCTGCAAGCGCGCCCCGGTCCATTCCATCCGCGAATCGGGGCTGGATTCCCCCTGGATGTCGAACTGCAGATTTTGTAGAAACGAGGAAGTCGTGCTCGGCCCGGTCGCCGGCTCCTTCGAGGACACCATGAAGCTTCCGAGATCGAACCCTTCGGCCATCAGCAGGCGATCCACGACGATGCGTCCGGAAAGAGTCGCGGTTTGCGCGTTTCCGGAGAGGCGCAAGGTCCCGCCCATAAGCCAGCTCATCCCGACCGGATAGCGAATGCGAACCTGATCGGAACGCGCGTTGAGCACGTAGTTCAAAGGCCCTTCCCCATACGCGACCGTGCCGCCGATGGTGAGATGTCCGCCGCCGGTTTCCGCGACAACGTTATCAAACACCATGCGATTGACGTCAAAATTGAAATCACCGGCAACGTTGCTCAGCCCCGCCGGAAAATCGCCGTACCGGAAGGAAGCGCCTTCGATGTGAACCTTGCCGTTGAAACGCGGCGTGGACATGGTCCCGGCGACCAGGGCATTGATCTGCGCGCGGCCACTCGCTTCGAGTTGCGGGTAGTACCCCCCGAGCAACTGAAGGCTGACCGCTCCATCCATTCGCAAATTGAGGGCTTGGTCCCCGGCGAAACGGGCCGAACCGGACACGCGAAAGTCCGTGTCGGTCCCGCGGAGACTGGCCTGCTCGACGCGCACTTCGTCTCGACGGTAGGTCAGCCGCACGGGCCCGACATTTTCCAGCTTCACGGTTTCAAAATCAAACGTCAGCCGGGAGAGACTTGCTTCCACGGCCAGCGTTTCAGGGCGCGCGCCAAATCCCGCGACGTCAAATTGCCCATCCACCAAACTGTGGCCATACAACCGGGAGAGATGCAGGGCCGAGACGAGAAAAGGATTGAAATCGATTCGTTCGGCGGTCACTTGCGCCGTCACTGGATAGTCGCCCCCGAGGCCAATGTCCAATTTCCCGGTCAGCCGCCCCGAGGCCATCGCCGAATCGATCGTGGCACTCAGGTGGCGCCCATCCGAATCCACTTTCCCGTCAAAGCTTCCCACGACGTCATTGCCCAGTTTCAAGTCAATCAAGCGCAGCGTTGCGTGCATTTCGGGAGCCCGCAGCGGTCCTTCGCCGTGAGCTTGCAAATTGAGGCGGCCTGCCACGGGGAGGCGCGCCATTTGGATTTTGTCGATGGCCTCCAGCGGAATCGCCGCGCCCGTGAAGTCAAAAGTCACGTCGCCCGTGCCGGTGTGATAGTCGAGATTGCCCGTCACCAGGCCCGTGGGCGCGCCTGGCGCGTGCGCCGCCAGGCGCAACTCGGCGTTGGCAATTCGCACTTCGCCCGGGTGGATGGACAATTGTCCACGCGCTCGCTCGAAGCGCCAGGTTCCCGCCGTGGCGTTCGACAGATCGAACAAGCCCGCAAACTCGGGTTCCGCGCGCGTGCCTTTTCCGTGAAATTGCCCAGTGAGCAGCCCCTGCGCCGCATAGG
>JBGQJJ010000062.1:0-10577 GCA_041498955.1 Terriglobia bacterium | reverse complement strand
GCGCATTCTCGGCATCCGCTTCGGCGACGGCATTCCGTGGAGCGAATTCACGATCGTCACCGCCGCCGACATACCAGGAAAAAACGAAATCGCCTTGATCGAGCACGACCAGCCCTGCCTCGCCGCGGAAGCGATCAACCATCCTGAAGAGGCGATTGTCCTGCTCGCGCATCCGGACCGGTATTTGCTCGAAGAGGCACGCCGCGCGGTGCAAATCGATGTCGAGCCGCTGCCTGCGATTTTTTCAATCGAAGATTCCATCGCCAAACGCGCCATTATTTTTGGAGAAGACAACGTCTTCAAGGCGTATCACATGGAAAAAGGCGATGTAGATGCCGCATGGGCGCAGGCGGACATCATCGTCGAGCGCGAATACCGGACCGGGGCGCAGGAACAGCTCTACATCGAAAACCAGGGCATGGTCGCCACAGCAAATCCCGCGGACGGCGTAACGATCTGGGGCTCGCTGCAGTGTCCCTACTACGTGCACAAGGCGCTGGTTACTTTGTTCGGTCTCCCCGCGGAAAAAATTCGCGTGATTCAGGCGGAGACGGGCGGCGGCTTCGGCGGCAAGGAAGAATATCCCTCCATGATCGCGGGGCACGCGGCGCTTCTGGCGTGGAAGTCGGGGAAGCCCGTGAAAATTATCTACGACCGCGCGGAAGACATGGTGGCGACGACCAAGCGCCATCCGTCGCGCACGCGGCATCGCACCGGCGTCACGCGCGACGGCAAGCTGGTGGCGATGGACATCGATTTCGTGATTGACGGCGGCGCGTACGCCACGCTTTCTTCCGTGGTGCTCTCGCGCGGAACGATTCACGCAGCGGGGCCTTACTCCTGTCCCAATGTTCGCGTCCATTCGCGAGCCGTGGCGACCAACGCGCCGCCGCACGGCGCGTTTCGCGGGTTTGGCGCACCGCAAAGTATTTTTGCGTTGGAGCGCCACCTCGATCAGGTGGCGCGCGTCTTGAACCTAACGCCGGAAGAATTCCGGCGGCGCAATTTTATTCGTAAAGGCGAGGCGACCGCGACAGGACAACTGATCCACGAGGACGTGAATTTGAACGCCCTGCTCGACCGCGCGCTCCGGGAAAGCGATTATCACGCCAAGCGCGAGCGCTTCGCGCGGGAAAATGCCGGCGCCACGGTCAAGCGCGGCATCGGGTTTGCCTCCTTCATGCACGGAGCGGGATTTACCGGTTCGGGCGAAGTTTACCTGGCGTCCGTGGTGGAACTCGAAGCCACGCCGGATGGAAACGTCCGCGTTCTTGCCGCCAGCACCGAGATCGGTCAGGGGACGAACACGATCTTCTCGCAAATTGCCGCGGACGCCCTCGGCATTGGCTACGATCGCATCGAAATTGCGCAGCCGGATACGAGCGCGGTGCCGAACAGCGGCCCGACGGTTGCTTCACGCACATCGATGGTCGTCGGCAACTTGGTTGAGGCCGCCGCGCGCGAATTGAAACGGACATTGCTGGAAAGCGGCTTGCTCTGCAATGCCTGCACCGAGGATGAATTTGTGCGCGCGTGCAAGCGCTACATCGAAACGCGCGGGCCGCTGCGTTCCCGGAGCCAGTATGAACCTCCTCCCGGCCTGCACTGGGACGACACGACGTACAGCGGCGACGCCTACGGCACTTATGCGTGGGCTGTCTATGTGGCCGAAGTCGCAGTGGACACGGTTACGTACGAGGCGCGCGTCACCGATTTTGTCGCCGTGCAGGAAGTAGGAAAAGTGATTCATCCCGTGCTCGCGGCGGGACAGATCGAGGGTGGCGTGGCGCAGGCCATCGGCATGTCGCTTTACGAAAATGTTGTCTGGCGCGAAGGGCGCATGGCCAACGGCCAAATGACCAACTACATCATGCCGACCGCCGCGGACATTCCTCCCATCCGCGTATTTTTTGAAGAGCAGCCGTATCCCTTCGGCCCGCACGGCGCGAAAGGCATCGGCGAGTTGCCGATGGATGGCCCGGCGCCGGCGATTTTGAATGCGATCGAAAACGCCACTGGAATTTGCGTGCGCGAAATTCCCGCCACGCCGGAAGTCTTGATGGAAGCCATGACGGAGGAGGTAGGCACGTTTGTTTGAAACGGTCAGCCGGATCAGCATCGCGTGCAGAGTCAATGGGGAGCCGCGCCGCGTGCAAGTGTTTCCCATGGCTCGCCTGCTGGATGTTCTGCGCGAGGAAATGCATCTGACCGGAACGAAAGAGGGGTGCGGCGAAGGCGAGTGTGGCGCGTGCGCGGTGCTCATGGACGGCGCCATCGTCAACAGTTGTCTCGTCCCCGCCATCGAGTCGGACGGAGCGGACATTCGCACAATAGAAGGAATTGCCCGCGGCGACCAATTGAATGCCGTGCAGGAAGCGTTTCTGGAATGTGGCGGCGCGCAATGCGGCATTTGTACGCCGGGCATGGTCATCGCTTCCGTGGCCCTCCTCGAGCGGCATCCTCATCCGAGCGATGCCGAAATTCGCGAAGGGTTGGCGGGAAACCTCTGCCGCTGTACCGGCTATCAGAAAATTTTTGCGGCCGTTGTGCGCGCTTGCGAATCGACAAGTGAAAAAAGGCCGGCGAGCCGATGAGAGCCTACGTTCCCGCTTACGATTTGCGCGTCCCGGGAAGCCTCTCGGAAGCGCTCGCCCTGCTGGCACGCGAACCGGGAGTTTGGCAGCCGTTCGCGGGCGGGACCGACCTGATGGTGCTGCTGGAGGCCGGAAAACTCTCCCACAAGCGATTCCTGAGCGTGGCCAAGCTGGATGATTTGCGCGGGATCGAATACACCTCCGCTGACGTAACATTGGGCGCGCTGACGACTTATACGGAGATTCAGAACCATCGCGTGCTTCAGAAAGAATTCCCGTTGCTCTGCGCGGCGGCGCGCGAAACCGGCAGTATTGCCACGCAGAATCGCGGCACGCTGGGCGGAAATATTGTGAACGCTTCTCCCGCGGCCGATTCTCCGCCCGCGCTGCTGGTCTACGACGCGGAAATCGAACTGGTCTCCGGGCGCGGCGCGCGGTGGCTGCCGTACCACGGCTTCCACACCGGCTACAAGACGATGCAGCTTGCGTCCGATGAATTGTTGCGCGCGGTCCGGCTGCCGCGGCGCGTGAAAAAGTGGCGGCAGTATTACCGGAAAGTGGGGACGCGCAAGGCGCAGGCGATTTCCAAAGTGTGCTTTGCGGGCGCGGCGCTCGTCGAAAAAGGCGCGATTGCCGACGTGCGGATCGCGCTCGGAAGCGTGGCGCCCATCGTTCTGCGCGCGGTGAAAACAGAGGACGCGCTGTATGGCGGCAGCGTCACTCCCGCGGTCATTGCCGCGGCAAAGGAAACGCTCGCGCAAGAAATCGCGCCCATCGACGACATTCGCTCGACTGCGCGCTATCGCTTGCGGGTCGCGCAAAACCTGCTTGAAGAATTCCTCTCGCAGCTCGCGAAATGACCACCATCCACGCGATCCGCAGCAAACGCGTCGTGACGCCGGAAGGAGTTCGAGCGGCGACGGTACACTTGCGCAACGGCGCGATCGAGGCCATCACCGGATACAACGACCTCCCTTCGGGAAAACACTTTTACGATGCCGGAGAATCCGTCGTCATGCCTGGCCTGGTGGACACGCACGTCCATATCAACGAGCCGGGACGCACCGACTGGGAGGGGTTCGAGACGGCGACGCGCGCGGCGGCCGCGGGTGGAGTGACCACGCTGATCGACATGCCGCTTAACAGCATTCCTGCGACGACCACGGCCGCAGCGCTCGAAACCAAGCGCAAAGCGGCGCGGAGAAAATGCTGGGTAAACGTTGGATTTTGGGGCGGTGTTGTGCCAGGCAACGCGGGTGAGTTGCGCGCGCTTTATCGCGCGGGTGCGTTCGGTTTCAAGTGTTTCCTCGTGCCTTCGGGCGTGCCGGAATTTGTTCACGTGGGCGAAAACGATCTTCGTGAAGCGTTGCCAATTCTCGCGTCTTTGGACGCACCACTGCTGGTTCACGCAGAGTTACCGGGGCCGATTGAGGAAGCAAGCAAGAAACTTCTGAAGTCTGACGCGACAAGGTATAGGAACTGGTTGCTGTCGCGCCCGGCGAGCGCGGAAACCACCGCGGTCGCAATGATGATCCGCATGGCGCGAGAATTCAAAGCTCAAGTGCATATCGTTCATCTCTCCTCGGAGCTTTCGGTGATTCCAATTCGGCGTGCGAAAAAGGAAGGTGTGCGCATCACCGCAGAGACATGCCCACACTACCTGTTTTTCTCCTCTGGTCGTATCCAGGACCGTTGGACAACGCACAAATGCGCGCCGCCCATTCGCGACTCACAAAACAATAAGAAACTCTGGACTGCGCTTAGAAAGGGTGCGATTGACTTTGTCGTTTCCGATCACTCGCCTTCTCCACCGGAACTGAAGTGCCTTGATACGGGCAATTTTTTCACGGCCTGGGGCGGAATCAGTTCTTTGCAACTCGGTCTCCCGGTAATGTGGACGAAATTGCATGGGAGAAATTTCTCGCTCAAGCACTTGGTGCGCTGGATGTGCAGCGGACCAGCGCAGCTCGCCGGCCTGGAAAGCCAAAAGGGTACGATCGCTATCGGGTACGACGCCGACATCGTCGTCTGGAATCCGGAGGAAAACTTCATTCTGCGACCCCAGATGCTCCACGACCGGCACAAGCTGACGCCGTACGCACACCAAGTACTATTCGGCGTGGTGGAATCCACGTTTCTGAACGGCGAGATGATCTATGATCGAGGGCGCTTCCTGGGCAAGCCGCAAGGCACGCTTTTGCGGCGAGGCGAACGCTGATGGATTTCACCGAATACATCGATCTTGCGGCCGAGCGGCTGGGCGGGCGAGTGCTCGCGGCCAATGATGAATTTTTTGCGTCGAAGGAAAATCTGCTGAAGGCTTCCGCTCCTGTCTGGATCGCGGACAAATACACGGACGTTGGCAAGTGGATGGACGGCTGGGAAACGCGGCGCCGCAGAACGCCGGGCTTCGACTGGTGCATCGTGAAATTAGGACTTCCCGGCGTAATTCACGGCGTCGTCGTGGATACTTCTTACTTCAAAGGGAATTTTCCGGAACATTGCGAACTCGAAGCGTGCGCTGTGGAGGGCGATCCCGGCGTCGCTCAACTCGAAGGCCATGCTACGCAGTGGAACAGCCTGCTGCCAAAGTCTCCTCTTGCCGGCGACGCTCGAAATTCTTTTCCGCTGACGCCATCGGGCAGGGTCACTCACCTGCGATTCAAAATTTATCCGGACGGCGGCGTGGCGCGCCTTCGCGTCCACGGCGAGGCCGTCCCGGACTGGCCTGCGCTCCACCGGGCAGCAGGCGAGATCGACCTCGCCGCCGTCGAGCACGGCGGCTGGGTCATCGTTTCGAGCGACATGTTCTTCGGCTCGCGCAACAACCTGATTCTCCCAGGCCGCTCGACCGGGATGCACGACGGCTGGGAAACGCGCCGCCGCCGCGGGCCCGGGCATGACTGGTGCATCGTGCGTTTGGGCGCGGCGGGAAAAATCAGCCGCGTCGAAGTCGATACTTCCCATTTCAAAGGTAATTTCCCGGAAAGTTGTTCGCTCGAAGTATGCGCCGCGCCGCGCGACCTTATCGATCCCCATGCCCTTGGCGCCCTTCCCTGGAAAGAAATATTGACGAGGACCAAGCTGCAAGCGGATTCCCTGCACGTCTACGACAAAGAGCTGCTGAGTGCGGGCGAAGCGACGCACGCGCGTTTTCACATTTACCCCGATGGCGGCGTAGCGCGGCTGCGTATCTTTGGGACTCTGGCGAAGAGGGTTTCCTGACATGACGCTCGCGGAATTCAATGCGCTGCCATCCGCTCGGGCGGAATCGCTGCTGATGGATTGTTGCGGCTCGGCGCGCTGGTCCGCGAGCGTCGCTGCGCGCCGGCCCTATGCAACGGTGGAAATGCTTCATAAAGCCGCGGACTCGATTTGGTGGAACCTGGAACGCGCCGACTGGATGGAAGCTTTCAGCCATCATCCGCAGATCGGCGAAAAGCCCGCGAGTGGTTCCGAGTCGGCTCGCCAGTGGGCCGCGGGCGAACAAGCCGGCGCGCGCGCGGCGAGTGATGACGTGAAGTCGCGCCTCGCCAGGGCCAATCGCGCCTATTTTGAAAAATTCGGCTACATCTACATCGTGTGCGCCACCGGAAAAACCGCCGAAGGAATGCTTGCGATTCTGAATCAACGCCTCCAGAATGACCTGGCCAGCGAACTCTCGATTGCTGCCGAACAGCAACGAATGATCACGCGCATTCGCCTGGAAAAACTTCTGGCGAGCGAATAGCGATTCTCATGAGCGCGATTACGACCCACGTCCTCGACACGTCACGCGGCCGCCCCGCCGCGGACCTCAAAGTTGAATTGCACAAAAAATCAGGAGAGGACTGGAAATCCATTGGTGCCGGCGTTACGGATGAGAACGGTCGTTGCAGTGCTTTGCTCGGGGACGCGCCGCTGGCCGCGGGAACGTACCGCCTGACGTTCCATGCCGGTTCATACTTCAAGTCGCAGCATGTGGAATCGTTTTACTCCGACATTCCGGTAATTTTCGAGGTGCGTGACGCGAGAACGCATCATCACGTGCCGCTCTTGCTCAGCCCGTTCGGCTACTCGACCTATCGTGGCAGCTGAGGCACAAGCCCTATTGTCTCACCAAGAATTCAGAATGTTGGATGCACACAGCCGAAGGGTGACGGGGTGTTGTAGCGCCGGCGTCTCGCCGGCGATTTGTCTTATCTCACCGCAGCGCAAAAATGCCGGCGGGACGCCGGCGCTACGAAAACCTGCGTTCCTACTTTGTACGGTTTTTCAGGATTTTCAGGAACGATCCGAAGTGTAACTCTTCGATTGTGACCCCAGTGAGGCGTTCCGCTTCCGCTTCGCTGATCGCTCCGCAGTTGATCGCGCGCAGGAAAAAATTCAGAAGTCCTTGTCCCGTGGCGGCATCGTCGAACACATCGCCGACGAGCGTGGCTTTGGCCGCTTTCTCGACAAAATTCTTGAGCCGCGCAGCGGAGGAATCGAGTCCTTCCAGAAAAAAGGAAAATACCGCCGCGTAGCGCGTGGGAAGCTGCGCCGGATGCAGGTCCCAACCCTGGTAGTACGCCGAAACGAGCGAGTGTTGGATGTGCCCGTAGTGAAGCCGCCAGGCGCGATGAACGGCTTCGCGATTTTCATCTTGCTGCGTGCGCGTAAGCCGCTTCCCCTTCTCCGCGCGGTACGGCGGCGCGGGCAGAACGTTCGTTGCGCCATCAGAGAGCCAGATTCCTGTGCCGGCAAACGCGACTTGCATCATGTGCTTGGCGAAGTCGCAGGCGGGGTGATCCATCACTTGATAGGCCGCGGTGATGCTGCAGCTTGCCGTGTAGTCGTAAGTGCCAAAATGCGCGGCGATGCACCGCCCGTCCGACGCCTCCAGGAACCGGGGCAGGTTCGATTCCCCGCGTTCGTTGAGGATCGCCTGCGTCGTTTCGATCATCATCTCGAATCGCAGCGAACCTTTTTCCAGACCCAGCGCGGGCTCCATCGCATCGAGCAAGTGCGCGAGCGCGGCCATCTGCTCGGGGATCACAACCTTGGGCAAAGTGACGACGAAGTTTGCGGGAAGGCGCCCGCGCGTGGCTTCGCACAGTTCGCTCACAAAAATGTTGAGCGTGCGGATGCTGCGGTCGCGCAACTCCGGAGAGAACGGCTTGAGGCGGATGCCGATAAACGGCGGCAGCGAACCTTCTCTGAAGCCCTTGGCAACTTCCTCGGCGGTGAGCTTAGCGTGCTGATCTTCTTCCGCATCGGGACGGTTTCCGTAGCCGTCTTCAAAGTCAATCCGGAAGTCTTCGACCGGCTCGCGCTGCAATTTTTCGATCACGCGGCTGTAAATCGTTTGGGCCATCCACGCCGCACGGTTTTTGCGCCGCAGTTTTTCAGGCGATTTGGCGAATTGCCGTTCGGCCACCGCGGCTTGCTTGCCCGATTTTGGAAGCGCCTCCGCTCCCGGCAATCCGATCGCGCGCGCGAAGGTGAACGCATCCGGCGCGAATTCTCCAAGGGTCGCGAGGGCCAGGTCGCCCAGCCGCCTGGAAATGCCGGCTCGAAACAAATGCGCGCCGCCGTACACGACGTGAACCGGCTGGCGGCGTCCCGTTTCTCCGGGGTAGCGCCGGGCGAACGCGGCGGAAGGCCCTTCCAGTATTCGCAAAGCAGTTTGTACAGCCGAGTCCGGCAATGAAGTTTTCATTTTCCCGATCTTTCCAAAGTTTGGCGCAACCTGCTTGCAGAATGGCGAAAACCACCCGCGCACACGCCGCCTATCTTAAACGCGCCGTGCGCAGGATTCAATTTGGAAGCAAACACGGAAACTTTCAGGCAGATTACCGCAGAGGACAGACAACGATAAATTGACCAGAAAAAACTCGATGGGCAGGCAAAATCGTAGCGTGGAGGAGGACCCAGACAATCCCACAAGGACACGAGGGAGAAATTCGCTGTGCTGCCGCCTCCGGCAGCTAGCGGCAACCGCGATTCCCTCCCTCGAGCTAAGCCGGTGAGCTCATGGTCCGCCGCTGTTGGAAACATTCGCGGCAGAACACGGGCCGTCCCTGCGTCGGGCGGAAAGGAACCGTGGTTTCCTTTCCGCACTGCGAGCATGTTGTTTTGGTTTCCGCCCGCTGGAAGTTATTGGTACCTGGACCCGGGCTCTGAGAGCGCTTGGCTTTGCAATCCTTGCACCGCTTGGGCTCGTTCTTAAAACCCTTGTCGGCGAAAAACATCTGCTCACCGGCGGTGAAGACAAATTCCTGACTGCATTCCGCGCACTTCAGGACCTTATCGTGATATTCCATACGCTGCTCCGAGGCTCCACGCTGGTTGGGGAGCCAACGCCACCCCCGTCTGAGTCAGATTGTGCTGGGATACGCCGGGGAAGAACGTGGGTCCCAATTCCGACTGGTCCGAAGGTGCTTAGGAAAATCCCGGGTCGTGTTGCTGCCTGGGGGAGCTTAATCCTGCTCCCGCCGCTGCTTTTTGCGCAGCCGTTTGCGCGATAACGCTTGTTTCGCGCGGCGTTTTTCACCAGGCTTCATGTAATAACTGTGTTTCTTGATTTCTTTGATGATGTCTTCCTGTTGCACCTTGCGTTTGAACCGGCGCAGCGCATTTTCCAGAGACTCACCTTCCTGAATGCTGACTTCAGCCACCTAGACTTCACCGTCCTTCCGATGCATGTGGCAAAAATGGCTATTAACCATAAGAACTATGTGAGGTCCACTCGTAAATAACAGCCTATTGGCACTAATTTCTAGCGGACCCGCACACCGAAGTCAAGCTTTGTTTTTCGGGACCCGCCCCGGTGAAGCAGAATTCGAGACGGGCCTGTATGGGACTTTCCGGCGTACCTGCTAGAATAGCAGGGCACCAAACCCCCTCCCCCGGCAGTTCGGGTGGGGCAGAAAGATGCGCACATGTCCCTGATGCGCGATGCGATCGGCGTTCTGCTGGCAGGCGGGCAGGGCGAACGGCTGTGGCCGCTCACGCGCGACCGCGCCAAGCCGGCTGTGCCCTTCGGCGGCGTTTACCGGATCATTGACATCACGCTTTCCAACTGCATCAACAGCGATCTTCGCCGCGTCTTTGTTCTGACGCAATACAAGGCGCTTTCGCTCAACCGGCACACGCGGCAGGGCTGGTCGCAGCTGCTGGGCCTCGGCGAATTCATCGAAGTCCTGCCTCCGCAGATGCGCGTCTCCACCAATTGGTACCTCGGAACCGCCGACGCCGTTTACCAGAACATTTATTCCATTGGCAGCGAGCACTCGCGCTACGTCATCGTCTTGTCCGGCGACCACATCTACAAGATGAACTACCAGAAAATGCTGCAGCAGCATGTGGATTCCGGGGCCGATGTGACCGTGGCCACGTTTGAGGTTCCGACGCAAGAAGCGGCCGGCCGCTTCGGCGTCATCGAGACCGACGCGAATTGGCGGGTCGTCGGCTTCGAGGAAAAGCCCGTGTCGCCGAAGCGTTCGCACCTGCATCCGGACATGGTCAACGCCTCCATGGGCGTCTACGTGTTCAATACGCAGCTCCTGATCCCGGCGCTGCTGGCGGACGCCGAGGATCCCAATTCCAAGCACGATTTCGGGAAAGATATCCTGCCGCGCATTTTCACGAAATACCGCGTGTACGCCTATAACTTCATCGATGAGAATAAAGTCGGCGCGCAATATTGGCGCGACGTCGGCACCATCGAGGCGTACTATGAAGCAAACATGGACCTGGTGTCCGTTTCGCCAGTGTTCAACCTGTACGACAAAACCTGGCCCATCCGCACCTGGCAGCACCAGTATCCGCCGCTAAAAACCGTGTTCGCCGATTCCAACCGCATGGGCGTGGCGCTGGATTCCATGGTGGGCGGAGGTTCGATCATTTCGGGAGGCCGCGTGAATCGCTCCGTGCTGGGCTACGACGTGCGGACCAACAGCTACTCCGATGTCGAAAACTCGATCCTGTTCAATCATGTGAACATCGGACGCCATGCCCGCG
>JBGQJJ010000061.1:0-10616 GCA_041498955.1 Terriglobia bacterium | reverse complement strand
CGTTGTGGAAGCGGCAGGATCGTCCCTTCAGCGCGTGGTGAAGACCACCGTATTTCTGGCCGACATGAACGATTTCGCCGCGATGAATGAAATCTACGCGCGGTATTTCGCGACGCATCCCCCGGCGCGTTCCACCGTCGAGGTCGCGCGGCTCCCCAAAAACGTGCGCGTTGAAATCGATTTGATTGCGCTGCTCTGATGCGCCTGCCCCCGGAAAAAATTCAGCCTTGGTTAGAACCAAGAATTGCTCTTATCCTCTTGGCCAGTCCCGTCAGGGACGAAAGAACGTAGCCCACCGCGTGAGCGGTGGGTCTGTGCGAGGGCAGAGAGCCAAGCCCCGGAGGGGCGGCACAGGGCGACCTATGTGTGCCGCCCCTCCGGGGCTGCGAAGGATCGCACCCTGCGCCCCACCGTTCAAACGGTGGGCTACCTTGTAACGTCCCTCCGGGACTTTGAACAATAAAAAAAGCAAGACGCCGCACATATACAGTAATCGAACTTTTCTTTGGGACCGGCTTCTAGTCCATCTTGCTGCCGAAGCTAATTCGAAACTCCCCCATCCCCGCATGATTCAGCATTTGCGGCACTTACCTGCCGCAAAGCCGCAATTTGTTGCATAATCCGCTGCTGCCGGCGGGCCCCGTTCGAACGAAGGCCTTTGTTTTTGCACCACCTTCCCGCCGTAAACAGCATCTAAGCATGTGGGTACTCGCCTGCTTCAGTTCCTCTTGCCGATTGGTTTTCGGTAAGACGCCAATCACCGAGTTCGATCCTGTTCCGTAACGGATTTAGTATGGAAAGCGCTAATCTTGGGGTAGATTTGTACTAGTAAGCGCCCATGGCCGAACCTCTGGGGAGGCTGCCTTTGCTTCTTCGCGAGAAGATCAAGTTGGTGGTTCCCGGTGAATTTTCCGGGAGGGCCTGCATCTCTGCGTTGAGGGACTATTGGCGCCGCGTCTCCAGTGGGATTTGGCCGCGATCCCAGGAAAACCAAGCTGTGCTTGCTCGGGTTTTTGACCAGCGAGCGTGCTCCCCCGAATTGCACGGACTCATCGGCACACTCAAAACGATCCGCCAAAGAATTCTGGCCAACACGCTTTTGCGCGGGTGGACAAAATGGTTCATTTGGCTACTGATTGGCCTCATAGTGCTGGCCGCGATCAGCGTCAAACTTGCGGGAGCCCTGCTGTTCGCCGCCGTGTTGGCCTCCATCGGCGCGGCGGCCATTCTGGCATGGACGTGGCGGAATCGGCCTTCCCATTACGAAACTGCGCGGCGCCTCGATTCCGTTGCCGGACTTCAGGATCGGCTGTCCACGGCGATCTACCTTGGCGGCATAGAGGACTCGGACGGCATGATCGGCGAGCAGCGCAAGGATGCGCTCGCGCGTTTCAGGAAAGTGGACCTGCGCGGATTTTTTTCTGTCCAGTGGCCGGGAAATGTCCGGCGCGCTTCCGTCCTTGTTTTGGTCGCGGCCGGATTATTCGCCTATCGCATTCACCACAAGCCGCCGCTCATTTCGCTGCTGCAAACCACGGCGCGGTCGCAGCTCGTGCAATCGATTTTCTCTCCCATCGTGCATGCGATGGAAAAAGATCTCCAGAGAACGATGGCCCTGGTCACGATGAAGCCGGACGCGACCGGCGAAGAAACCCGGCGAGGCGACCCCGCTTCCAATAGTGATGACCTTTGGAAGGCCGACGACAAGGGCGCCGGCGCGGAAGACCAAAACAATATGGCCGATGCGGGCGATCAGCCGCGCGACGAGATTCAGGCGCCGGGCAATGAGGAAGGCAACCCCTCCGGCGATGCACGCCCGCAAGACAGCAATTCGCAATCTCAAGAGGGCAAGAGCGGGAACGATAGTACGGGCGGCAAATCGCAGCAGCAGTCGGAACAGCAGGGGCCCGAGGGCCGCCAATCCCTGGGGCAGTCTCTGATGCAGGCGCTGAAAAACATGATGTCGAATTCGCCGAATCAGCAGTCCAACAATCGCGCGAACCAGCAGCCGCCGAACGGCCAGGGCACGCCGCAATCGGGCAATTCGCAGCAGCCGGGCGCGACGGAAAGCGACAAGCGCGGCGAATCGCGGGGGAATTCCGACGCCAAGCAGAAAGCCACGCAGACCGCCAGCGAAGGCGCCGGCAGCCAGCAAGGCACGAAAGAGCTGCGAAAGGATCAGGAGACGCATCCCGTCAACGCCGTTCCGGATCGCGTCGCGCTCGAGGCCAGCGGGTTTAAGGAACAGACCCGCATGAAGATCGCGACCGAGACCGGCACGGCGCAGCTTGCCGTGCGCGATCAATCGCCCCGGCAGGACGCCGTGATCAACGGCGCCGAGCAGGAAAATATCCCGGCGCGCTACCGCTTTTACGTGCAGCGTTATTTTGAACATGCCGACAATGGGAAGCATTGAGTTAGAATCACGGGGAAATCGCATGACTGTCCATAGGGTGCATTCATGACCAGTTCGGTGGGAACGGAAGGCCAGACGGGCGGCCAGCCCCTCGGGCAACAAGCGGAATTTCTCGCCGAAAAAATGGCGGAAGTCCGCCGGGAAATTTCCAAGGCGATCGTCGGCCAGGCGGAAGTGGTCGAAGGAGTGCTGATTGCCCTGCTGGCCGGCGGGCACGTGCTGCTGGAGGGCGCGCCGGGCCTCGGGAAGACGATGCTGGTGCGCACGCTGGCGCAGGCCGTGGCGCTGAAATATTCGCGCATTCAGTTCACTCCCGATTTGATGCCGGCCGACGTGATCGGTACATCCGTAGTGCAGGAGAACGGGGACGGAAGAAAATCACTCGGTTTCCAACCCGGCCCTATATTTACTAATCTTTTACTGGCGGATGAAATTAATCGAGCGACGCCGAAAACGCAATCGGCCCTGCTCGAGGCCATGCAGGAAAAGCAAGTCACCGTGGCCCACACCTCGCACCTGCTCGAGGAGCCTTTTTTCGTGATGGCCACGCAGAACCCCCTCGAAATGGAAGGGACCTATCCGTTGCCCGAAGCCCAGCTCGACCGGTTCCTCTTCAAGCTGCGCGTGCCTTATCCCGGGCGCGAGGACTTGCACGACATTCTGGACCGCACGACGCAAGGGACACCTGCCACGGTGTCCCCGGTCGTGAACGGCGCGCAAATTCTGGAGATGCGAAAAGTCGTGCGCACGGTTCCCGTTGCGCCCCACGTGCAGGAGCACGTCGTGAAGTTCACCCTGGCCACGCATCCGGAGAATCGCGAAAACCTTCTCGCCAGCAAATACATCCGGTATGGGAGCTCCCCGCGCGGCGCGCAGACTTTGATCCTCGGCGGGAAAGTGCGCGCGCTCTTGGACGGCCGCTACAACGTCAGCATGGAAGACATCCGCGCCCTGATGCTGCCTGCCCTGCGCCACCGCATCATCCTGAATTTTGAAGCCCAGGCGGATGGCCGGACGCCCGACGACTTGCTGGAAGAAATCGCAGGCAAAGTCTGCGCGAAGTGAGGTTCGTAGCGCCCGCCTTCAGGCGGGCACCGCTGATTCAAGCACATGCCCGCCTGAAGGCGGGCGCTACATAAACCAAAACTGAGTTACCAGGCAGGCTGTGAAGCTTGTGCTGCTGGTCGAACCCTATGGCCACAACTTCTCCGCTCTTGCTCGACCGCGAATTCCTGAAAACGCTGGAGCAGGTCACGCTGCTGTGCCGCACGAACCTGTCCGGCGCGGTGGGCCCCGAGCACCGCTCGCGCACGCGCGGTCCGGGAATGGAATTTGCCGATTACCGCCGCTACACTTTTGGCGACGATCCCCGTTCGCTGGATTGGAGCGCCTATCTCCGCCTGGGAAAACTCTTCTTGAAAATTTACGAAACCGAGCAGCATATCCCCGTGCGAATTTTGCTGGACCGCAGCGAGTCGATGGACTTCGGCGATGAGGGTGAGTCGAAGTTCCTTTACGCGCAGCGGCTCGCGGCTACCTTTGCGTATCTGGCGCTGCTGCATTTGGACACCACCGCGGTGATTCCATTTGCCAGCCGGCTGCAAAAACCGCTGGTCGTTTCCGGCGGGCGCGAGCGGCTGTGGCCGGTGCTGCAATTCCTGAGCGAACAATCGTGCGGAGGCGGCACGGATTTATTCGGCTCGGTGAAGGAGTTCATGAGCAGTTTTTCCACGCGGGGAATCGCCATCTTGATTTCCGATTTCTTCGATGAGCAGGGTTGCGAGCGCGCCGTCGAAATGCTGCGCTCGGCCGGGCATGATTTTGTGTTGCTTCAGGTGCACAGCGCCGAGGAGCAGCATCCCTCCGCCGCGGGCGAGCTGATTCTGGAGGACGCGGAAACGGGAGCGCAGCGCACCGTGGAGTGTTCACCGCAGAGCACGGCGCTGTACGAACGCAGGTTTCAGGAATTTTCCGCGCGCTTGCGGCGCCTCGCCCTCCGTAACGGCGGAAGATACGCGCGCGCGGTAACGAATATCGCCTACCAGGAATTCGTTCTGCGAAGCCTGCGCAGCGGGCAGGTGCTGGCATGAACTGGCTGGCGCTCAGTCCCGCGGAAATCGCGGTCGTGTGGACGGGACTTACGGCCGCGGCGCTGTGGCTTTACCTGCATCACCGCCGTCCGCAGCACCGGAAAGTTTCCACGCTGCGTTTCTGGGCCAGCGTGCAGCCGATCGCGCAGCCGCGCCGCCGGAAGCTTCGCGAGCCCTGGGCCTTCCTGGCGCAGATTTTATTTTTGTTGCTGCTCGTTCTGGCCCTGGCGAATCCCCGATGGGGCCCCGCGATCGAGGGCCGCAGCGTTGTGATCGTGCTCGATGCGTCGATCTGGTCCCAGGCGCGTCCGACGGGCGAACCGGCCTGGATCGACCAGGAACGCGCGGAAGCGATGCGCGTACTGGAATCGCTCCCAGGCGGAGACCGCGTGCTGCTGCTTCGCGCGGAGGCGGAAGCGCCGCCCATCCTGCCGTTCACAACCGATCGGGCCACGCTGCGCCGCGCCATCCTGAACGCGCAGCCTTCGAGCGTCGCCGCCGATCTTCCGCGCGCTCTGGAAATGGGCCGCGCGGCGCTGGGAGGGGCGAGACGTGGGCTTCTGGTCTACGTGGGCCCCGGCCTGGTCGATGCGGCGCAAGCGCGCAGTCTCGACGAATTTCGCGCGGAAGTGGAATCCCCCGACAACAACGGCGCGCAGCCTCAATTCCTCATGCGTCTCGTGGGCGATTGGGCGTCGGTGCAAAACCGCGGCATCACGCGGCTCTCCCTGCGCCGTGACGCCGCGCAGCCCGATCGCTGGCGCCTGCTCACGCAACTCAAAAATTACAGCGCCGAAAAAGCGGACCTCGTGCTGGCGTTTTCCGTGAACGGACAGCCGATCGGCAAGCGCAAAGTAACGCTTGCCCCGGAGGCGCTGGCCAACGCTGAAGACGAATTTACATGGGACCAGGGCGGAATGCTGCAGGCGGAAATCAGTCCTTCCGACGGGCTGCAAGCGGACGACCGGGCCACGGTAAATCTCCCGACGTTCCGCACGGTGCGCGTGGCCGTGTTTGCGAGCAACGCTTCTCCTTTTGCTGCGGACTTGCTCGGCGTGCTTTCGAGCAATCCGTACGTGCTCGCGCAGGTTCTGCCACCGGAACTCAGCGCGAACATTTCTCCGGACATCGCGATCTATCAAGGCGCGAATTTCCCGTCGCAACCGGACTTCAATTCGATTGCGTTTCTCGGCGGCCCGCCGCTTGCCGGCTCCAAGCCGCTGCGCGTTACAGGATGGAACCTGCAGCATCCGGTGACCCGATGGGTCCGCACGCACGACATCAGCGTGCGCAATCCCACCGCGCTGAAAGTCGAGCCCGGCGACACCGTTCTCGCTTACACCGAGGGAGATTCGCCGGCGCCGTTGATTTTGGCGCGCGAACGAAACGGGCGCAGAATTCTGATGATCGGCTTCAATCCGCACGATTCCAATTTTCCGATGGAGTCGGCTTTTCCGTTGCTGATGGCCGGAAGCATCGAGTGGATGACGCATTCCGTCGACGAAGTCGCGGACTCTCTCTCCACGGGCGAAATCGATCTTCCGGGCCCAGCGACGAAAATCTTTGCGCCGTCCGGAAAAGAAGTTCCGTTTGCGCGCAAGGGCGCGGAAGTTCATCTGCTCGCGTCGGAAACCGGAATGTACCGGGTCGTCGCGCCCGGCGGCGAAACAAGCATTGCCGTAAACCCTCCGCCGCTCCCCGCCGAGCGTGCGCAGTTGACCGCGGCGGAGGCTGCGCAAGTGGAACGAGAGCCGCTCCCGCCCGCGTCGTGGGACATGTGGCGCTGGCTGGTGCTCTTGGCCATCGTGGCGCTCTGCATGGAATGGTGGCTGTATTACGCGGCGCGGGAGCGGCAGCGCGCGGCGGAAGTCCAGGAAGCCCCCGGCGATCAACCGCTTTCGGAGCTCGATCGGGAACTGGAAGAGCAAGAAGAACGCGATTTCCGCAATCCAAATTTTGTGGGCAGGTGACGGAGTGACGTTCGACCAACCCATTTTTCTGCTGATGATCGGATTGCTTCCCGTCCTGTGGGTCTTGATGCGCAAGATGCCGGGGTCGTCGCACACGTGTCTCGCGCTGAAATGCGCGGCCTTCACCGCTCTGGTGATCGCGCTGGCCGGTCCCTGGGCTCCCCTACGGGTCGAGAAGCTGGCGGTCACCGTGCTGATGGACACGTCGGCGAGCATGCCGCGCGAATCGTTGCAGCGCGGCGAAGCCATGCTGCGCGACCTGGTGCGCAAAAATTCCGGCGCCGATTTGCGGCTCATCACGTTTGCGGAGCACGCCAAACTGCGCGGCGTTCCGGCGCAGGCCGACCAGGTGATTATTCCGCAAGGCGTCGATCCAAAAGAAGGGATGGCCACGAACCTGGAAGAGGCGCTGCAACTGGCGCTCAGCACATTCCCGTCGCAGGGACAGCGGCGTATATTACTAATTAGTGATGGCAACGAGAATCGCGGCCACGCGCTCACCGAAGCCCTGCGCGCGCGCGAGAGCGGCGTGGCCGTTTTCACCGTGCCCGCCGGCGGCACCGCGCCCTTGTCCGTCCAGGTGGAGAGCGTCGCGTCTCCGCAGGATGTATTTTCGGGAGAGCGTTTTCCAATGACGCTGCGCCTCGATAGCGGCAGCGCCATGAAGGCGCGAATCTGGATGACCTCCGAGGGCCAGGAAATCGCTTCCACCACGGCGGATTTGGCGGCGGGCGGCAATGTGGTCAATCTGGAGGCGCGAATCTCGAAGAGCGGCGTCAACCTTTTGGAGGCGCACATTTCCAGCGCCGGCGGCGAACAGGTCCTTGTATCGCGCGCGATTACGGTGCGCCGGCCGCACGTCCTCTACGTCGCGGGCGGCAACGAGACTTCCGCCCCGCTGCTCGCCACCTTGAAACAGGCCGACGTCGACGTGGAAAAGGTTACGGCTTTTCCGGTGAATCGGCCGTCGCGGGATTGGGACGCCGTCCTGCTCGACAATTATCCCGATCACGATCTTGCCGCCGACGAGGACTTGGCGCTCGAACGATACGTGTACGCGGGCGGCGGCTTGATTTTTATCGCGGGCGACAGCAATGCCAAGCTTCCCGAGGAGCCGAAGACTCCGTACGAGAAAATGCTGCCGGTGCGCTCCGAACCGCCGCCGGAAAAACCCACCGCCGTCGTCCTGGTGCTCGACAAATCGGGAAGCATGAGCGGCCCGAAAATCGAGATGGCCCGGGACGCGGCGCGCGCCAGCATCCGCACGCTGCGTCCCATCGACATGATCGGCGTGATTTCCTTTGACGAAACATTCAACTGGGTCATTCCCATGGGCCCCGCCGGCTCGCTCGAAGACAAGAGCAACCTCATCGCCCAGATCACCGCCAACGGCGGCACCAAGATTTATCAGGCGGTGGAGTCCGGCTTCGAGGCCATCGTGGACGTAAAGGCCACGCACAAGCACATCATCCTGCTGACCGACGGCGTGTCCACTCCAGGCACGCAGGAAGATTTTCCGAAACTCGAGCGGGACGCGCTGGCCAAGCACGTCACGATCTCCACCATCGGCGTCGGCGACTATATCAACCGTGATTTGCTCGACGAGCTTGCGCACAAGACGCGAGGAAAATCCCACTTCGTCGAAAATCCCGAGACGATTCCGCAAATCATCAATGCCGAAGTGAAATCCACCGAGGACCTGGCGATTCAGGAGCGCCCCGTGCGCGCGGTGCGCGTGCGCTCCGTGGAATTCACCGACGGCATCGATTTCACGAAGGCCCCGCGCTTGCGCGGATTCGTTCAAGCGGAGGCCAAAGACGGCTCCGAAGTTATTTTGCGCGTGGATGAAAAAAAACCTCTCCTCGTGCGCTGGCGCTACGGCCTGGGTCGCGTGATCGCATTTATGTCCGACGCCAAGAGCCGCTGGGCGGCGCCCTGGGTGCGCTGGGAATCGTTCGGCACGTTGTGGCCGCAAATGGTGCGCGACGTTTCGCACCGCGACCGCACCATCCGCGCGGGCGTGCGTCCTGGAAATCACGAGGGCGAGGCGGTCGTGTTTTACGACGTCCTGGCGAACGCCGACAATCCCGCCGGCGAGTCGCTGGACAGCGCGGGCCCGCCGCACATTCTCGTTGAGACGCAGGGAGCAGCGCCGCGCACGCTTCCGCTCGAACAGACCGCGCCGGGCCATTACGAGGCGCGCATTCCGGCCGATCAGGGCGGGCTGTATCACATCGTTTCGGGCAGCTCGGAGCTGATTCTGCCCGAGGCCGGTTTCTATCGCGAATCGGAAGAGACGAAACCCCAGGCGGTCAACACGGCGCTGCTCGGCGAAATCAGCCGCGTCACGGGCGGCCGGACGCACCCCTCGCTCGATCAATTGTTGAACGACAGGGGCGCGATGGTGCGCGAACGCAAGGCGCTGTGGCCCTACTGGCTCCTCCTCGCGCTCCTTTTGAATTTCGTGGAAGTCGCCCTGCGCAAGGGGTTCTTCGAGCGGCTCGCGTCGTGGCTGCGCCGCCATTCGCTGCCCCGCTGGCATCGCCAGCCGGCTTAAGTAGAACAGACTTCAGTCTGTTGGGTTTGGTCCTTGCAAGGTTGAGACCCAGGGCCTGAAGCGCATGGGTGGCTACGCGCGCTGCAAAGCGTCAGCGGCTAAAGCCTTGTTCTTTCAAACGAATTTAGGCACGGTTGAAACCGTGCCCTACAAAGATTTTCGCCCGCGGTTTCTCAAGTTTGATTACAATATTGTTGGGGAGAGCGTGGAAAGGAGCGTCCCATGAAAGCAACCAGGCGCGATTTTTTGGCGACAGCAGCCACTGCGGCTGGAGCAGCGGCGGCAGGCGATCTAGCCGCACATGCGCAGGGTCCTGAACACAGCCACGCCCATGCCCACCAGGCAGTTCCTTCGGACATGGCCCTGCGAGTGAAATCGCTGGAATCGCTGCTCGTCGAAAAAGGGCTCGTCGATAGGGCCGCGCTCGACGCGCTGATCGACACCTACGAGCACAAGGTCGGCCCGCGCAACGGCGCGCAGGTAGTGGCAAGGGCCTGGTTTGATCCCGCTTACAAGCAGCGCCTGTTGACAGACGCCGACAAGGCCATCGCAGAGCTTGGTTTCGGCGGCCAGCAAGGCGAGCACATGGTGGTGGTCGAGAATACTCCTGCGGTGCACAACATGGTCGTCTGCACGCTGTGCTCCTGTTATCCGTGGCCTGTGCTCGGTCTGCCACCGGTGTGGTACAAGTCCGCGCCTTACCGGTCGCGTTCGGTGATTGATCCGCGCGGCGTGCTCCGCGAATTCGGTCTGGAGCTTACAGAGGATGTTGAGGTGCGCGTTTGGGACAGCACGGCGGAGCTGCGCTACCTGGTGCTGCCCGAGCGTCCAGCAGGCACGGAGGCGCTAACCGAGGATGCGCTGGCCGCAGTGGTCACGCGCGACTCGATGATTGGCGTAGCCAAGGTCCCTCCACGAAGGGAAGGAGGCGCCGCATGAACGGCGTGCATGACATGGGCGGCATGCAAGACATGGGCCCCGTCCAGGAAGAAAAAAACGAGCCGGTGTTTCACCGGCCCTGGGAGGGCCGTGTATTTGCGATGTACCGCGCCGCGGGAGCCTGGCACAAGTGGAACATTGACGCCGCGCGTTACTCGAGAGAGCTGATTCCTCCGGCCGAATACCTGGGCATGAGCTACTACGAAAAATGGTACGTGGGGCTGGTGGATCTTCTGACAGCGAGAGGTCTGGTCACGCACGCGGAGATTGAGAGCGGAAGGCCAGCGCACGGATCGAGCAAAGCCACCCCGCCGCTCAAGGCGAATCAAATACACGATACAGAGGCTTTGGGCGCGTCCACCAAACGGAACGTTTCGGTGGTTCCGCGCTTCCAAGCCGGCCAGCGCGTGCGCGCTCGCAACATCAATCCTGTTGGCCACACGCGATTGCCGCGCTACGCGCGCGGGAAACTTGGCACGATCGATCGTGATTATGGCGTCTTTGTGTTTCCGGACACAAACGCACAATTCCTGGGCGAAAATCCCCAGCATGTCTACGCCGTGCGTTTTTCCGCGCGCGAATTGTGGGGCGAGCAGGCCAAGCCGCAGGATTCCGTCTATCTCTCGATGTGGGATGACTACCTT
>JBGQJJ010000060.1:0-10751 GCA_041498955.1 Terriglobia bacterium | reverse complement strand
CTGCGGGGTTTGGTCCTCGCAAGTACGAAACCCCGCAGGCTGAAGCCCGCGCCACTTAAACCTGTCCCAGCGCGTTCTTTCACACCTCTCCCAGTTCCTTATTCACCGCGTCGTGAGAAATCTGGACTAGAGGCTTATCGATTCCTTTCCGTGAGGATCAAACCTGCTCGCTGAATCCTTTGCGCCAGGATGGGGAGAGGTATTCCACCTGGAGAGCGCGGTTGCGCAATTCACTCGAATCCGATTCACCGAGATACAGACGTAACGTGTCCAATACAGATACACGGTTCTCGTCCTGATGGACCCGAACAATCTCGTCTCCGGCTCCGACTTCTCCTTCGCGAAGGACGCGAAAATAGAATCCGGTGCGGCGGCTTGCCAGGAATCGTTTCACCATGTCGTCGCGATCGAATTTCAAATTCAGTTTGAAGCACGGAAGGCGCGGCTGCGTGACGACCACTTCCGCCGTGCCGATCGTGAAGCGATCTCCGATGCACACGGCGCTTTCGAGAAGGCCCGACGTTGTCAGGTTTTCTCCGAAAGATCCCCAGGGAAGATCCATGCCCGGGAGTTCCTTTTTCCAGAATGGATAGTTCTCAGAGGGATAGGCGTACACGGCCTTGTTCGCGCCGCCATGGACGGACAAATCGGCTTGTTGGTCCCCGTCGAGATTCAGCGCCCGCATCCGCACGCGCGTTGCGACGGGCGATTTGAAGATGCACGTCAAGACTTCCTGGCCATCCCGGGTGACGGTGCGCGGGATTCCTACCTGCAAGGAAATTAATTGGGGGCCCACGGCCCTCCCTTTTGGCGCGCGGTGTGGAATGGTTCGCGGCCCTGGAAGCATTCGGTTCAAATGATATTCGTCTTCGGCCTACGAGTCCAATTTGGAGCAAATAATATTCTTTGGCTGAAGGTCGCCTTCCGCTTTGCCTTACGTCGCGGTTTGGCTATACTGCTCTCGCTGCTTCGGCTTGGTGATGGGATATCCGGGGGGGACTTTGTTTTTGGGATATTCCCGTCGCGCCGCGAGGGATGATTGCCGGCCGTCCTTGGCCGTCGATCCTAGCAATTCGTCGACAGCTTTGAGAAGGAAAGCGCGTCTCCGTCGATGCGCGATTGGCATGCGATAGGATATTGAATCGCGGGATGGTCACACTGCAGCAAGGAATCAAAAAAGGGCCAGGCACTCAATCCGGACCACAGGTCGCCGTGATCGGCGGTTCCGCTTCCGGTTTTTTCACAGCCTCGCTTCTGGCGCGGGCCGGCTGTGCGGTGGAAGTGCTCGAACGGTCCGACCAGCTCGATCCTACTCCCCGCACGCTCATTGTGACGAGCCACATGCGCACCCTGCTGGGCCAGGTGGGCGATGCCGCCGTCGTCAACGAAATCCGCAAATTTGAATTGTTCACCGACGGCCGCACCGCCCAGGTTCCCCTGGACCGGCCGGATCTGATTATTGAGCGGTCTCATCTGATCCGTGACCTCGCTCGCGATGCGCAAAGCCACGGCGCAAAAGTTTCCTTCGGCAACCGGTTCGTGGACCTGCAAAGCAACGGAAACGGTTTGCGCGTAAGCGTCGAGCGCGCCCAGGACGCCCGCGTCGAGGAATTGCACGCCGACGTGGTGGTCGGCGCGGATGGCGCGCTCTCGCGCGTCGCGCAGAGCGCCGGATGGCCCCGACAGCCCACCGTCCCTCTCGTGCAGGCCATCGTGCGCGTCCCGGCGGATATGTCCCCCAACACGGTGCGCGTGTGGTTCGTGCCGGACGATACGCCGTACTTCTACTGGCTGATTCCGGAATCGAGCGAACGCGCGGTCCTGGGTTTGATCGGCGAAGACGGCCAGGAAACCCGCCGCTGCCTCGAACGCTTCATGGAGAAACGCGGGTTCACGCCGCTCGGATACCAGGGCGCGCGAATCCCGGTGTACGACCGTTGGACTCCGGTCGAGCGCCGCGTGGGCGCGGGGCGCGTGTTCCTGGTTGGCGACGCCGCCGGGCAAGTGAAAGTTTCGACGGTCGGCGGAATCGTCACCGGATTTCGCGGCGCCATTGGCGTCACGGAATCGATCATGAATGGCGGAGAGAGCCGCGAGCTGCGTTCGCTGCGCCGGGAACTCGACCTCCACCTGCTCATTCGCAAGACGATCCATCAATTCAAGCAGGCGGATTACAGCCGCCTGGTCGATCTCATGAACGACTCGACGCGCCGCTCGCTCAGCCAATACACTCGCGATGAAGCCTCGCGCGTTCTCTGGAACATCGCCCTGAGCCAGCCGCGCCTGCTGCTGCTCGCGCTTCGCGGGCTGCTCTCCGGCGGTTCCATCCTTCCCAAAAATCGCGGTTGAAAAATCCGGCTCAGCAAGCGACAAGAATCAAGGAAGCTCGGAAGAGGTGCAGCCATGAAGAATCACACTATCAACATCGGAGCCGCGCTTGTCCTCTGTTTCAGCTTGTGGGGGACATGCGCGTTTGCGCAGAAAACCGCGGACGCGATTGACACCCATTTGATCGCGGCCAGAACCGCCGCCGGATTCGACTTTACCGGCACGCTGGCCCGCTTGTGCGTCGCGCCGGTAGCGGTTCCGGAAACACTGCGGGACATGGCGCCCGGCCCCGCCCCTGCTCGGGAGACATGGTTCATCGAGCCGGCCAAAGTTTTCGACAACCTCTATTTCGTCGGCTCAAAGATCCACAGTTCCTGGGCGCTGAATTCGAGTGACGGAATCATCCTCATCGACACGCTGTGGACCTACAACTCCGAGGAGGAGATCGTAGGTGGTCTGAAAAAGCTGGGCTTCGATCCGGCGAAGGTCAAGTACGTAATCATCAGCCATGCGCATGCCGATCATGTTGGCGGAGCCAAACTCATGCAGGATCGGTACGGCTCCCGAATCGTCATGGGCGGTCCCGATTGGGATTCCATCGAAAAGTCCGTCAACGGGTATCCGGCGGGAAAACCGAAGCGCGACATCATCGCCGAAGATGGCCAGAAGATCACGCTCGGCGACACGGCGGTGACCCTCATCGCCACGCCAGGCCATACGCCGGGGACGCTTTCGATGATTTTCACGGTGAAGGATAACGGCAAGCCGCTCACCGTGGCGTATTCGGGCGGCACAGCGTTCAACTTTCCCAGCACGGTCGCGAATTTCGATACCTATATCAAGTCCCAGAGCAAGATGGCCGCTGCCGCGGCGTCGGCCAACGCCACCATCCTGATGTCGAACCATTCGGAATTTGATTCCGCGACGACGAAGATCAGGTTTCTCGCCTCGCGCAAGCCCGGCGAGCCGCATCCCTTCGAGATCGGGAAAGAAGCGGTGGCGCGCTATTTTGTCGTTACCGGGGAATGCGCGCAAGCAGCACGGCTGAAGCTGGCGCAGCAACCGAAATAGCGAATCGAATTTGATTTTGTTGTTAAGGAGGTCCGACCTTCAGGTCGGACGACTTGCGGCGCACGAACGAGGCCTTTAAGCCCTCGGTTTTGGGTCATGTAGCGCCCGCCTTCAGGCGGGCATCCGCTTGACTCCAAAGTGCCCGCCTGAAGGCGGGCGCTACAAAAACGTGCCAATTTTGACTTCTCACACAGACTCTAAAGCCCACGAAAGCGCAAACCTGAACGTCGTGGCTGAAGCCCCGACCTCCTAAATGCCAGAACTTTCCAAACGATTTTCAAATTAAGCCACTCCCTCAACCCCTCGCGCGTGGACACGCGCGCTTTCCACGCGTAAACTCCGCGATGTTGCCTATCTAGATTCCGGAGGGCTCCGAACAGAGCCTGCCTTCGACTAGGCAGAAACAGGGGACACGATTGAACATCCTGGGCCTTTCCGGGCTTGCTCACGATTCCGCCGCTGCGCTCCTCTCCGACGACGGCATTGTTGCCGCGATGGAAGAGAGCAAGCTCGTGCGCAGGCGCACCGCCGCTGGAATTCCGCGCGAGGCGATTCGCTTTTGCCTTGAGCGCGCGGGGACCGGATGGGGCGGCGTGGAATGCGTGGCCGTGGCCAGCCGGCCGGTGCGCACCTGGGTGCGCCAGGCATGGATGCGCGCGAAGCTGACGCCTTTTGCGCCGGTTCCCAGCGGCTACTATCAGACGAAGGCGCTTGGCGAACTCGGCCGTGAACTCAACAACGGACGCTTGCTCGAAATGCTGGGCGAATCGCCGCATCTGAAAGTCCTGCACCTCGAACATCATCTCTGCCACGCCGCCAGTGCTTTTTACGCGTCCGATGCCGACCGCGCTTTAGTGCTCACGCTGGACGAGCAGGGGGACGGGCGCGCCGGCTCGATTGCGCTCGGCGAGGGCAACCGCTTGCGCGTTCTCGAATCGATTCCATTTCCGCATTCGCCGGCATGGATTTTTTCGCAGGTCACGGACTTGATCGGCTTCACGCCCCACGCGGACGAACACAAGACGCAATGGCTGGGCCTCGAAAGCGACCCTGTGTTCGAGTCATTATTTCTGGAGATGCTGCGCCGCGCGCCGGGGAAATTGCCGCGCCTCGCCACGCGTCACTTCAACGCAGGTCTTGCCGGACATATTGCGTTCTCTCCCAAATTCTATCGGGCCGTGGGAGTGGACCCTGCCATCGGCAAGGCCGCGGAGACGGGATCGCCGCGCCCGCCGATTCCGGAGGCATTGCGCAAGCAGCTAGCCGCGAGCGTCCAGCAAGCGTGTGGCGCGCTCGCCGCGGAACTGGCCGAGCGGTACCGGAAGCAGACGGGCGCGAAGTCCCTGTGCCTGGCGGGCGGATTGTTTCTGAATCCGGTGGTGGTCTCGCACGTGGAAAAAAACACCGGCTTCGATCGCGTTTTCGTTCAGCCCGCGGCGGGAAATGAAGGCACCGCTCTCGGGGCGGCGTGGTACGTGCGCCACCAGATGCAAAAAAAACCGCGCCAGGCTGCCGTCGAAAAACTCGATTGGGGCCCGAGCTATTCGAGCCAGGACATCAAGCAAGTCCTCGACAATTGCAAGGCGCGCTACCGGTTCCACGTGGGTGACGATCAACGCCTGGAAGAAACCATTCAGTTGCTCGCCGCCGGAAAAATTGTGGGATGGTTCCACGGCGCGGCGGAGTTCGGCCCTCGAGCCCTCGGCAATCGCAGCCTGCTCGCTTCTCCCTGGGCCGCTTACGTCAAGGAAAACCTGAATGAATTTGTGAAGCACCGCGAATCGTTCCGGCCGTTTGCCATTTCCGTATTGGCCGAGCGCGCCGCGGAATATTTCGACTATTCGCCCTCCGCGCGATTCATGGCCACGCTGGGCGTGGCCAAGCCGGAAGGGGCGCGCCTGCTGGAAGGATTTCTTCTCCCCGGCGGGCGCGTCCGTTTGCACGTCGTGGAGCGCGCCGCGAACCCGCTTCTTTGGCGGCTGCTCGAGCGATTTGGCCAGTTCGCCTCCGCGCCCATGCTGGTGAATACGTCTTTCAATTTATTTGGCGAGCCGCTGGTGGTTTCGCCGCGGGACGCGGTGCGAAGCTATTTCTGTTCCGGCGTCGATGCCCTGGTGATCGGAAGTTTTTCGCTAACCAAAACATAGTCCATTGTTTGTGTGACAATGGCATCGGGCATGGCGCTTTTGTTAAGTGGAAGAATGGGTGAGAATCGGTTCGCTCAGGAGTGAAGCTGGAAGGGACATGATTCAAAAGGGAGAGCAAGCGTGAAACTGGCGGTGATTGGCTGCGGGTACGTCGGTTTGGTGTCGGGGTGCTGTCTGGCCGAGGCGGGGCATGACGTGGTCGCGACCGACAACGATCGTGCGCGGATCGCCGCGCTGCAGGCGGGGAAAATTCCGATCTACGAACCGCATCTGGATAAAGTGCTGGAGAGCGTGGTGCGCGAAGGCCGATTGCGGTTTACCGCGGATGCCGGAGAAGCCGTGCGCGGGGCGGACGTCGTTTTCATTTGCGTGGGGACGCCGCCGACGGAAACAGGGGAAGCGGACCTGTCGGCGATCGACAACGTGGCGCGGATGATCGCGAAGGAATCGAGCACGCCCAAGCTGGTGATCGAGAAAAGCACGGTGCCGGCACAGACGGGGGAGCAGCTCAAGAAGGCGCTTGAAGTGTATGCCACGAATCCTGATGCGAAGTTTCGAGTGGCCTCGAATCCGGAATTTTTGCGCGAAGGGACGGCGGTGGAGGATTTTTTTCATCCCGACCGGATCGTCATCGGCGTCGAGGAGAAGGAAAGCGAGCAGCAATTGCGCGAATTGTACCGGCCGATTCTCGAAGGGCGGTACCGTTGCCCGGTGCACCAGCCCCATTGTCCGCCGGCGCCCACGCCGGATTTTGTGGTGACCACGATTGCCAGCGCGGAACTCATCAAGCATGCCTCCAATTCGTTCCTGGGTCTGAAAATTTCTTACGCCAATGTGCTGGCGGATTTGTGCGAGCGCCTGGGCGGGAACGTCGAGGAAGTCACGCGCGCCGTGGGCCTCGATCCGCGAATCGGCGGGCAGTTTCTAAAGGCGGGGTTGGGATTCGGAGGATATTGTTTGCCGAAAGATATCCAGGCGTTCATCAAGCTGGCCGATCGCGCGGGCGTGGATTTCGGTTTGCTGAAGGAAGCCGAGCGGGTGAACAAGCAGCGAGTGGACCGGCTCCTGGAGAAAGTGAAAAAGGCGCTATGGGTGATGAAGGGAAAACAGATTGGCGTCCTGGGCATCGCGTTCAAGCCCAACACGGATGACATTCGCCTGGCGCCCGCCATCGAAGTGATCCGGCGTCTTCTTGCGGAAGGGGCGGAAGTCCGCGCTACCGATCCGGAGGCCATGGAGCGGGCGCGCGCTGTGTTTCCGAATTTGAGCTTCACCCAGGACCCGTACGAAGTGGCGCGAGGAGCCGACGCGTTGCTCGTACTCACCGAATGGGAACAGTACCGGCGGCTGGATTGGAAGCGCGTTCGAAAGGAAATGGCGCGCCCGCTGGTGATCGACGGCCGAAACATGCTGCGCCCGGCGGAGATGAAAGAGCTGGGATTCGAATATATGAGCTTCGGGCGGCCCGATACAGTCGGAGTAATTGCCGGCCAGTAGGCCCGCAGGGCATTTCGCAAGAAAATTTGTGGGGAGAAATCCCTAGTGGGTCGGTTTGGGAAACAAGAGCGGCAGAGGCAATGGGTTGTTTCCGAGTGCGCCGTTATCAGGGAGTGCTCACAATCGGTTCTCACAAGCCTACTTGCTGCTACTAATCGGACCAAATCGGCGGCAATTCTGCGAAAAGACCGCTTCGCCTCCCTTTGGACATCGCGACCAGGCTGGAGAAGTGGATCCAGTCCTCCCAATGCTGCCGGATCGCTACCGGATCTGGCGATAACGGAAACAATCGACGAGGTGATCGTTTACCATGCCGACGGCCTGCATATGGGCGTACACGACCGTCGAACCAACGAAACTGAATCCGCGATGCTTGAGGTCCCTGCTGAATGCATCGGATTCGGGCGAAGTCGCAGGAATCTGCCGCATGGTCTTCCAGGCGTTCAGCTTCGGCCGTCCGTCAACGAAACGCCAGCAATAGGAGTCGAAACTTCCGAACTCTTCCTGGATTTTGAGAAATGCACGCGCGTTGCGCACAGCGGCTCCGATTTTCATGCGGTTGCGAATAATCGCAGAATCTAAGGCGAGCTTCTCAATTCGCCGCGCAGAGAATCGCGCGACTTTCTCGGGGTCAAACCTATCGAAAGCGCGCCGATACCCTTCCCGCTTCTTCAGTACAATCGTCCAGCTTAATCCGGCCTGTGCGCCTTCGAGCACGAGAAACTCGAAGTGCTTGCGGTCATCATGGACCGGGACACCCCATTCGCGATCGTGATAATGGAGCATCAGCGGATCATCGACGCTGGCCCAGGAGCACCGTGTAATTGTTGCACTGCGCATGAATTAAAGACCGTCTCCCTAAATTTTTTCCTTGCCGTAAACTGTTACATGTATTATGACAATATGTCGAGGATTAACAACCAGTTCTCAGTCGGTGTTCACATCATGACAGCGCTTGGCGACCATTACGGTGAACACGTCACGTCAGCACATTTGACCGCAAGCGTGCGGGCGCATGATTCGCAAGTCCGCAGTGTGCTGTCCAAACTTGTGAAAGCGGGTTTAGTGGTGACATCTCGCGGCCGCAATGGTTTTTCATCGCTGTCGCGACAAGCAAATAAGATCAGTCTGTTAGAGATTTACAAAGCGGTAGAGGCGCCCCCTGTTTTTTCGATTCACCAGTATCCAAAAGAAAAGACTTGCCGAACGAGCTGCACTCATAAACAGGCAATGGTAGAGCTGCTGGAGGATGCACAGCGAGCGTTTGAGGCCCGCTTGGGCCAGCGAATGCTTTCTGAGATGGTTGCAAAAGCGAGGAGCTACAAGTAGTTTTTTTTGGTAGAAAATGTCCGTTTAGAAGTTACATTTATAAAAAAGGGGGGCTGATGAACGCCGATGTTCTGACGACAAGAGCAGCCGATGGAATTGCGGTGATTACGCTTGGTAGCGCAAAACGCATCTACTTCGACGCGGAGATGGGCGACGCGCTCACCGAAGCGTTGGACGGATTCGCGGGCGACCCCAACGTTCGCGTTGTCATCGTGACTGGCGGCGCACCCGGTTATTTCAATCGTCATTTTCATATCCCTGCGCTTATCCAAATCGCGGAATCCCTGCGCGCTTCCGGTCGCCAGTGGCCCGAGAACGCCACCTACAACGGCGGATTCTTCGATAAAGCCATGGCGCTGTGCGAGAGCATGCCAAAGCCGGTAATCGCGGCCATCTCCGGCACAGCCCTAGCCGGTGCCTTCGAGTTCGCGCTCTCTTGCGATCTTCGTATTGCCGAGGATGGCGACTACCTGATCGGGTTGCCGGAGGCAGACCTTGGTCTCCTTCCCGGTGCCGGCGGCACGCAAAGGCTGCCGCGCACCATCGGAACACCAGCTGCACTCATGCACATCCTCATGGGTCAGCCACTGAATCCGCGTGAAGCCGAAAGGAAGGGGCTGGTGCACGAAACGGTCAGCGGCAAGGCTCTCGATCGCGCAATGGAGATTGCGCGGCGCCTGTCGTCGCATACGCCGGAATCGCTCGCCTACATTAAACGTCTCGTCCGCAACGCCACGGAGACGCCGCTGGCGCAAGGCCTTGCGCTTGAACGAAATCTCTTCTTGAAATTATGCGTCAGCGAGTCTGCACTCGCGCGCATGCGTTCCTATGAAGGGAAGAAGATCACTTCGCCGTCCCGCGGTTTCGAGGTCTAAGAAGGGAGAAACATATGGCTAATACTAATTCTGCGGCGCACGTGCGGGTGATCGAGGAAACGGCTGCGTACTGGAGGGTTGTGTTCGATTACCCGCCTTTCAACATCGTAGACGCCAGCATATTCGAAGCCCTACAGGATCTGCTCGCGCGAATGAACGCCAGCCCGAGCCTGCGGGTCGTCGTATTCGAAAGCGCGAACCCCGAGTTTTACCTTGCCCACTTTGATTTGACCGGCAAGATAGGGAACATCATGACCGCTGTCGGGGCTTCGGGCCTCCCGATCCTGATGGATACGTTCGTGCGTCTCACCAAGTCCCCGGTGGTCAGCATCGCGAAGATCCGAGGCTGCGTGCGGGGCGTGAGCAGCGAGTTCGTCCTCGCCTGCGACATGCGCTTCGCGTCGCGCGAGAACACGCGACTCGGCCAACCCGAAGTCGGGGTGGGATTGCATCCCGGCGGCGGCGGTACGGAACGTCTTCCACATCTGGTCGGTCGCGGCCGGGCGCTCGAAATCGTTCTCGGCGCAAACGATTTCGACGGCGACACCGCGGAACGATACGGATACGTCAACCGGGCACTTCCAGACGCCGAACTGGACGGTTTCGTCGACGCGCTCGCGCGCCGGATCGCCTCCTTCGACCGGCGTGCCATCGCCGCGGCGAAGAATCTCGTCAACCAGGTCTCGTTGCCGTCCGCCGACCGGCTCCTCGCCGCCATCACTTCTTTTGAGACCGCGCTGACTTGGCCTGAAACGCAGCAGCGAATCCAGAATTTGTTGCGACGCGGACTCCAACGAGACAGCGACTTCGAAGCTCGCTGGCCCGAGGTACTCGGCACGCTGCTTGAGAGCTAGGGCAACGCTGATTTAGGGGTGAAATTTCGACTCAATGGTCTCTGTTATGAGGATTGCTCAGTAGCTATTCCGCCATGCGAGAAAACTCATCGTCCTGCGCTCGAATTCGGTCGATTTCATCGCGTTTCGCATCGTTCTACCGCGCTGCTACCATATTTTGGATGGACGACTCCCATTGAGTGCGCAGCAAATGGCCGCGCGCCATAAACAAGTTGGCCAACGCACAGGCCACGAACGCCCGCGTGCCGTTCTTGGCCAGGCCGCGGTACCGCACCTTGGTGAACTTGAACACGCCCTTGATGACCCCGAAGGCGTGTTCGACCCGAGCGCGGATGCGCGACTTGTTGCGATTGCGCTCCTTTTGCCGCAGCGTGAGCGTCTTGCCGCCGTACGCGCGCTCGTTCACGAACGCTTTGGCCTCGGGCGCCAGTTCATGAATCATGTCCTGCCGGTTGTTAGGCGTCATTGTGCCCTTGGCGCCGGAGTACAACATGGGCGGCTTTCTCCGACGCAACGAACTGAACGCATTCGTATCCCAGAGCGCGCACGTCAATCCCCTCGAACAGTCTCTCTCCCCCGCCCAGCAGGACCGGCGAGATAGCGACGTGCAACTCATCGATGAGGCCCGTACGAAGATATTGCTGGATAGT
>JBGQJJ010000059.1:0-10915 GCA_041498955.1 Terriglobia bacterium | reverse complement strand
TATCGTCATTCGCTGGGAATATTACCCAGAGAATTTCCTCGGGATGGTGCAGATTGCTTGTGCCCTCATCCTCCTGAGGCATTTATGAGATGGCTTCTAGTAGGACAGCCACTCTTGGCTGTCCGCTTTTGCCCTGCCGAGACTGTGCGGGGACAGCCAAGAGTGGCTGTCCTACAAAAATCGCAAGCTGACCCGGTATCCGCGATCGGGCCGATGTCTTTCCGCCCCCTCCGGGGTATCATGCGAGCATGGCGCAAGAATTCAAATCCGGTTTTGTCGCGGTCGTGGGACGGCCAAACGCGGGAAAATCCACGCTCGTAAACCGGTTGGTCGGAGAAAAAGTGGCGATCGTAACGCCGCGTCCGCAGACCACGCGCAACCGGATTAAGGGGATCGTAAACCGCCCGAACGCGCAGGTTGTTTTGATCGATACGCCGGGCCTGCACCGGCCGGAATCCGCGCTCGGCCGGCAAATGATGGGCGAAGTGGACGCCGCGATCGATGCGGTCGACGTCGTGGCGCTGCTGCTCGACGCCAGCGAAGAGTTCGGCCAGGGAGACCGCCGCGCCGTAGAGCGCGTGCAGCGTTTTGACGGCAAACGCTTTCTATTGCTCAATAAGATCGACCGTGTTCCCAAAGCCGAGTTGCTCCCGATGATCGAGACGCTGGCTAAATCTGGAAAGTTCGACGAGATCATTCCGATTTCCGCGCTGAAGGGCGATGGAGTCGATCGAGTTCTGGAAAAAGTTATCGAATATCTCCCCGCAGGCGCTCCTCAGTTTCCCGTGGACCAATACACGGACCAGCCGGAACGTTTTCTGGCGGCGGAAATTGTGCGGGAAAAGGCGATGGAGGCGACTACCCAGGAAGTCCCTCACGCCGTCGCCGTCATCTGCGATGCGTTTGAGGAAACCGAAAAGCTGATTCGCATCCGCGCGACGATCTACGTCGACCGCGAAGGACAAAAGGGAATCCTGATCGGCAGCGGTGGCGGTACCCTCAAGAAAATCGGCACGTCCGCTCGCAAGGAATTGGAAACCATCTTGGGCACAAAGATTTTCCTGGAGCTTTACGTCAAAGTGCTGAAGAACTGGCGGGAAAATCCGCAGATCGTCCGCCAGCTGGACTGGCACTGGCAGCTCGAACGAATGGCCGGGGAGTAGCAAGGTCTCGCGTTTCCAGGTATTGAACCAGCTCGATCTATCTGTTCCTGATCTCCGAATGTAATCCCCACGGCTCGTGCGGCCCGCACCATGCTCCCTTTGGGATCGACCAGACGCACCTCGCCCACGGCTTCGTCGAGCGGAACCGACTCAATTTCACCGGCGCGAAGACATACCATGCGCCCGAAATCCCCGCGTGCCGCCAATTCCACGGCTTCCACTCCGAATCGCGTGGCCAGGATACGGTCGAATGGACTGGGCGATCCTCCGCGCTGAATGTGGCCCAGCACGGTAATGCGCACATCCTGCTTCAATGATTCGTGAATGGCATCGCCAATCAGAATGCCAACCTGGCCCGGGCGCGGTTTGGGAAAGGGTTTGCCGAACGGATCGTTGGGAGGCAGTTTCACGCCTTCCGCCACGACCACGATTGAGAATTTTTTCCCTGTCGCGGCCCGTTCGCGCAATTTTTCGCAAATAGTTTCAATCGTGAACGGTATTTCCGGAATCAGGATGACGTCGGCGCCACCGGCGATTCCGGAATGCAGCGCGATCCACCCCGCATCGCGTCCCATGACTTCGATCACCATCACGCGGCCATGCGATTCCGCCGTGGTGTGCAGGCGATCGATGGCATCGGTGGCGACGTGCAGCGCCGTGTCAAAACCGAAAGTAACTTCCGTGGCGGAGAGATCGTTGTCGATCGTTTTGGGCACGCCCACGATCGGGATGCCCATCCGTCCAAGATCTCGCGCTATCGTTTGTGTCCCGTCGCCCCCGATCACGATCAGTGCGTTCACCCCCAATTTCTCCATGCTCCTGCGACAGGTCTCGAAATCCTCATTCGTTACTTTCCCGCCATCCTCATCGGTCGTATGGTGAAACGGATTTCCCCGGCTCCTGGTGCCCAGAATCGTGCCGCCGCGGGGCAGGATCCCTGCAATCGACTCGACCGTCAGCGGAACAGATCGTTCCGGCCAGATCAGTCCGTCGAAGCCGTCACGGATGCCCACAACGCGCCAGCCATGTCCAAAGATGGCTCCACGTACCGCGCCGCGAATGACGGCGTTCAGGCCAGGGCAGTCTCCACCCCCGTTGGCGATGCCGATAGCTTGTATGTTTGGAGTCATACGTCCTCGGTGATGCGGTGGGCGACGGTGCCTTCAGCGCAAGGGGCGTATTCTACGCTATTTGTGGGGGGAGATTGAGCAATTTTGTGTGGTGGCCAAGGCGATCTGCTTGATAGACAGCCATTCGGCAGCGCGCGAAGGCGGTCGATGAAATTCAAAGCTTGCTCCTTGAGATGGGCAGCGCAACCCGTCCGCGGTTCTATCCGTATCTCCTTCAAATGTGAGGGGTCACCTACCGCTATTTCTATCGGAATTTTTGGAGTAGAACTTTATTGGAAAGCTATGCAACTGCAACTGACACATTCCTGATCGATCCCACCATCTGTTGAGCGGGATGATTGGAAACCGGCCCACCACCCTTCTTCTGCATCATGACGGTAGGACAGGCTTCAGCCTGTCTGCCTTTTATCTATTTGGATCGTAACCCCAGACAGGCTGAAGCCCGTCCTACTCCTCCGTCTTGATTCCAAGCGAGCGCATGCGGCGGTACAAGTGGCTGCGCTCGAGCCCCAGCGCTTCCGCAGTGCGCGTCATGTGCCATTGATTTTCCTCGAGCTTGCGCAAAATAAATTCTCTCTCGTACGCGCTGCGCGCTTCGTGGAGCGTCGCGTTCGGTTTCTGCGCCATGCGCGAACTCGCGCGAAACAGTTCCGGCGGAAGGTGCAGCGGCTCGATCTTGTCCTGCGGGACGACGATCATGAGGCGCTCGATCAAGTTGCGCAATTCGCGCACGTTTCCCGGCCAGTGATAACGCACCATGACGCCGATGGCGGCGTCGCTGATCTCCTTTGGCTTGCGGCCGTACGCGGCGGCGAATTCCAGCATGAAATAGCGAGCCAGGATGGGAACGTCCTCGATGCGCTCGCGCAGCGGCGGCAGGGTGAAGGGAATCACGTTGAGGCGGTAGAAAAGGTCTTCTCGAAACCGGCCGTGCGCAATCTCGTCCTCCAATGTTTTGTTGGTCGCGGCGATCACGCGCACATCGACGCTCACCGTTTGATTCGAGCCGACCGGCTCCAGGCGCTGCTCTTCCAGCACGCGCAGCACTTTGGCCTGCGTGCGCAGGCTCATGTCCGCAACTTCGTCGAGAAAGAGCGTTCCACCATCGGCCTTCTCAAATTTCCCGACTTTATTCTCTGTTGCCCCGGTGAAACTGCCTTTTACGTGCCCGAACAGCTCGGATTCGATGAGCTCCTCGGGAATCGCCGCGCAATTGACTTCGACAAACGCCCGGTCGCCCCGGAGACTCGCGGCGTGAAGAGCCCTTGCGACAAGCTCCTTGCCTGTGCCGCTTTCTCCGTAGATCAGGACGCGCCCGTTGGTGGGAGCCGTCAACGCAATCTGCTGCCGCAAAGCGCGCATCGGAACGGTATCGCCTTGCAGCTGCGTGCGGCCTCCGATTTCCTCGCGAAGCTGCCGGTTCTCCTGCGCCAGACGGTGGACCTCGAGCGCGTTCTTAATCACTAGAATGACTTTTTCCAGCGAGAGGGGCTTCTCGATGAAATCAAATGCGCCCAGCTTCGTGGCGCGGACGGCGGTTTCGATGTTGGCGTGCCCGGAAATCATGACCACCATCGCGTCCACGCCATTCTTGCGTATGCGCTCGAGCGTATCGAGGCCGTCGATTCCATCCAGCCACACATCCAGCAGGACAAGGTCGATGGAGCGCTCCTCGAGCAGCGAGAGGCATGCTTCGCCGGAAGACACAGCGAGCGATTCGTATCCTTCTTCCGCCAGGATCGACGAAAGCGCTTCCCGTATTCCTTGCTCGTCGTCCACGATGAGAATGGAATTTGCCATGAAAGTTAAAAGAAAAACTATCCGATTCGCGGGGACATCGGGGCCGATGCGACCTCCGCCATGGGAAGCTGAAGTATGAATTTCGCGCCGGTCGGCAGATTGTCTTCGACACGAATCGAGCCGTGGTGCTCCGCCATGATGCGGCTGGCAATCGCCAGTCCGAGCCCCGTGCCGCGATCCTTGGTGGAGAAGTGGGGCAGAAAGAGGCGGTCCTTGTCTTCCGGCGAAATTCCGTGGCCGCTGTCGGCAACGATGATCTCGACAATTTCACGATCGCTGTTGAACCGAGTGCACAAGAGCATTTCCTTTACCGACGAGCCTTCCATCGACTCCGCGGCATTGTCGATCAGATTGACCAGGACGCGCCGCAACTGCTCGCCATCGGCGCGGATGACCGGCAGACCGGGCGCCAGATCCTTTCGCACCCGAATCCCTTCCAGCCGCCCGTCAAAAACCGATAGCGCTTCATTCACAATTTCATTCGGCGAAGCGGGCGAGAGTTTCGCGGTAGGGAACCGCGCGAATTGCGAAAATTCCCCGACCAGGGATTCGAGCACACGGACTTCCCGCTCGATCAAGCTCGAGCACTCCCCAACCAGCCGCACCAGCTCAGGCGGTTCATTCTTCGCGGGACTCTCGCGATGCCGTTCGAGGTAGCGCGACAATCGTTGCGAAGAAAGCTGAATCGGCGTGAGCGGATTCTTGATTTCGTGGGCGATGCGTTGCGCCACTTCCTGCCAGGCCGCCGCTTTCTGCGCGCGAAGCAGGTCGGTCAAGTCATCCACTACGACGACGTAACCGCGATTCGACCGCCGCGGCCCCAGCGAGCTCACCGTCACCGCCGCGCGGAGCAATCGCCCCGCCACGGAAAATTCCAGCTCCTGAGTCGCGGTGCCGAGTCGAAGCGAACGCCGCATCAGGACGTGCACCGCATGGGCCGTCTCTTCCCCAAGAAGTTGCGCGAAGCTCATCGCCTGCCGCGATCCCTCGCCGAACATGCGGGCCGCGGCCGGATTTACCCGCCGGATCGTTTCCGTTTCATCGACGGAAATCACGCCGGTGGGAATATTTTCGAGGATCGTTTCCATCAGCGTGCGGCGCCGTTCCAGCTCTTGCACGGCCTGTTGCAGGTTCTGCGTGAAAATGTCGATCTGCCGCCGGCTGTCACCGAGCTGCTCGGTCATGCGGTTGAAGGAGCGGACGAGCGTCTCCAGTTCATCTTTTGCCTGCACGTTGACTCGCGTTTCGTAATTGCCCTCGATGATTTCTTGCGTCGCCTGGGCCAGCGCCTGAATGGGGACGGTGACTTGCTTGGACAGGAAGAACGCAGCCCACGTCGCGGCAAACATCAACAGGATCGTGAAGAGCAGCAGAGTCGCCAACATTTGATTTTTGTACGTGCGCAGATGCTGGCGTTGCTGCTCGTAGGCGGCAGTTTGGGCATCGATCTCCCTGATTCGTTCCTGAAAATCATCGGGAACAATCCGTCCCGCCAATAGATAACCATTGGCCGCCCTGGCCCGGCCAGCAAGGAAGATTTTCCCGCCATATTCCCAAAGCTCCGCGCCGCCCGGCATTTGCCGGACCAGCGTGGGCGGATTCGGCCGCGAATTCCCCGCGGGACTGGCAGGGGGCGGTTGAAATTTCAAATTGGGGTTCACGGCAACGGCGAAAGGATGGCCGCTCTCGTTCACTTCCCAGGCCAAGTCCGCTCCTCGCGCGAAGGTCTGATCGAACGCGTGCATCGTGTCTCGCGCGGTATCGCCCGCCGTATCTCCGGACACCTCCCTGGCAATCTCCGACATACGGTCAGAGTCGGCGCGGCTCATTTCGTTGACCAAGGAGCGGCTGGATTCGGTCGCGATTTCCAGGGGGCGGGGGAACCACAGCACCAGCGTGCGGTTCAGCAGCGCGTAGCTCACGAAAAACAATACAATCACCGGCAGGAACGAGACCGCAATCGCTCCCAGAACCATTTTCGTTTTAAATCGGGAGCCCGGCTTGTGCGCCAGCCTTTCCGCGGCGAGTCGCACCAGCGTGCGCGCCAGGATAAACAGAAACACAACCAGCGCCGCCACAAGGAACATGGACAACGCATAGAGAACGACTTGGTCGGTTGGCTCAAAGGGAAGCGTCAGTGACCCCAGCGTGAACACACCCGCGAGCAGGAACACGAAGGTCACACCGCCGATGGCCAGCAGGACCTGCGATTTGCGGCTCGTGCTCACGCCAGGCTCCCTGAAAGCGCAGCCGCTTCCGGCACGATCGCCGTGGATATGGACAGCGGAGAGTTTGCCGGCAGCAGGGGACGAAGCGGGCATCCCTCGCAGCGAGGCGCGCTTTTCCGGCACCAATTTTTTCCGGTATTCACAATGAGAGCGTGGAATTCGTTGAACAACTCCGCCCGCCGCGGAATCGACGTTTCAACGAAGGCGCGAACTTTTTCATAGTCCGGCTTGCCCTCGGTGATCCCGTGGCGCCCAAAGATCCTGTGCGTATAAGCGTCGACCACGAAAACGGGATGATTCCCGGCATACAGCAAGATGGAGTCGGCGGTTTCCGGCCCAATTCCGTGGACGGATAGAAGTTTTTCGCGCAGTTCCAAAGTGGGCGCCAGAAACATACGCCTCAGCGAGCCCCCGTACCCGGCTTGAAGAAATCGCACGAAGGCCTTCAATTTTTTCGCTTTTTGCCGGAAGTAGCCGGACGGCCGCACCAGCGCAGCCAGTTGCGAGGGTCGTGCACGGAGCATCGCCGAAGGAGTCAGCATCCGCGCCGTGCGCAGATTGGCGATGGCGCGTTCGACGTTCCCCCATGCCGTACTTTGCGTCAGGATCGCCCCTACAATCACTTCAAAAGGCGTTTGGGCCGGCCACCAGCGCATCGCGCCGAGCGCCCCGGACATCGCATCATAGTAGCGCAATAGCTCGCCAGAGGGGGGAACCGGCTGGGCCGCATCGACCACGCCCCGCAGGGCGCGACTCTTCCTGCCGCCGTCTGTTCCCGGCACGTACTCTTTTGCCGCCTTTTTCATTGCTTCGCCCATTCCTTCGGAAGATAGCGGTCGCCGTACGTCTAGTCAAGACAAGGTCTTGCGGGTGCGACCAACTTGCCTGTACCAAAGGACAGGTGACCTCGTAGTGTCCCTTTCAGTACGACATGCCAAAATGTGGCCATGGCCATTCTCCTCTCTCTGTTACTTTAATCTTACCGGGGGTGTGGATGCCCCGGGGAGTCCTCATTCGATGTCGTCCCGGCTAGGCGAAATACTGATCAAGGAAAACTTGATCACGTCCGACCAGCTCCGGCAGGCCCTGGAACATCAAAAGGCGAGCGGAGGCAGGTTGGGGACGTGCCTGATGAAGCTTGGCTTCATCAGCGACGATGAGATTACGGGTGTGCTCTCCCGCCAGTACGGGGTTCCTTCCATCAACTTGAAGTATTACGAGGTGGACGCCAACGTCATCAAGCTCATCCCTCAGGACACGGCGGTCCGGTACCAGATTGTTCCCTTGTCGCGAGTCGGCTCGACGCTGACCATTGCGATGACCGATCCGACGAACGTCTTCGCCATGGACGACATCAAGTTCATGACCGGGTTCAACGTCGAACCGGTCGTGGCCTCCGAGACGGCGATTGCCGAAGCCATTTCGAAGTTCTACGGCGAGGCGCAGAGCGGAGAAGAACTCTCCAAGGTAATGAAGGACCTTTCCGGCGAGGATGCCGCGGACCTGGAACTCGCCGCCGAAGAACAGGAAATGAACCTCTCCGAGCTGGAACGCGCAGCCGAGGAGGCTCCGATCATCAAGCTGGTCAACCTGATCCTGACCGACGCAGTCAAGCGCGGCGCGAGCGACATTCACATCGAGCCTTACGAAAAAGAAGTCCGCGTGCGGTTTCGGATTGACGGAATCCTGCAAGCGGTTATGGCGCCGCCCATGAAGCTCCGCGACGCGATTATCAGCCGCATTAAGATCATGGCCAAGCTGGACATCAGCGAAAAGCGTTTGCCGCAAGACGGCCGCATCATGATCAAGTACCGCAAGGACGGCAAGATCAAGGATCTCGACTTCCGCGTTTCCACGATCCCGGCCCTTTATGGCGAAAAGATCGTCATGCGGTTGCTGGACAAAGAAAATCTGAGACTGGACATGACCAAACTCGGCTTCGAGGCCGAGTCCCTGGCCAAATTCGAGCGCGCCATCCTTCGCCCCTACGGAATGGTCCTGGTCACCGGGCCTACCGGTTCCGGCAAGACCAACACCCTGTATTCTTCCATCGCCCGGCTGAATACCCCCGAAACCAACATCATGACGGCGGAAGATCCCGTGGAATTCCAGTTGGCGGGGATCAACCAGGTCCAGATGAAGGACCAGATCGGGCTGAATTTCGCGGCGGCGTTGCGCGCTTTCCTGCGGCAAGATCCCAACATTATTCTGGTCGGCGAAATCCGCGACTTTGAAACGGCGGAAATCGCCGTGAAGGCCGCGCTTACGGGACACCTGGTGCTTTCCACGCTGCATACCAATGATGCTCCGTCGACCATCAGCCGATTGATGAATATGGGAATCGAGCCGTTTCTGGTAGCCACTTCGGTGAACCTGATTTGCGCGCAGCGGCTCGTGCGAAAAATTTGCTCCAACTGCAAGGAAGTGTTGAAGGTTCCCGAGCAAGCCATGCTCGACGCCGGATACACGCAAGAGGAACTGGCGACGACGGAGATCTTCATCGGCAAGGGCTGCGGGACGTGCAACAAGACCGGGTACAAGGGCCGCGTGGGTCTTTACGAGGTCATGGAAATCAACGACGAATTGCGCGAATTGATTTTGGTCGGCGCCTCCGCTCTCGAATTGAAGAAGAAGGCCATGGATAACGGGATGCTCACGCTGCGCCGGAGCGGCCTGACCAAGGTTGCGCTGGGAATGACGACCATCGAGGAAGTGGTTCGGGAAACGGTGTTGTAGGAAAGGTGAAACAATGTCTGGAATTACACTCAGTGAATTGCTGAAAAAAATGATCGAGCTCGGGGGCAGCGATTTGCATATCACCACCAACAGCGCGCCCAGGGTCCGCGTCCACGGAAAGCTGAGGCCCATGGATATGGCTCCGCTGACGGCAGCGGACACCAAGGCCCTGGCCTACAGCGTGCTGACCGACGCGCAGAAGCACAGATTCGAGGAAAACCTGGAACTGGACTTCTCCTTCGGACTGAAAAATCTGGCGCGCTTTCGCGGCAACCTGTTTCAACAGCGGGGCGCCGTGGGGGCCGTGTTCCGGACCATTCCCTGGGAGATCAAGAATTTCGATGCGCTCGGGCTTCCCGCCATCGTGAAGGGTTTGTGTGACAAGCCCCGCGGCCTGGTGCTGGTCACCGGCCCGACCGGATCGGGCAAGTCCACGACGCTCGCCGCCATGCTGGACAAGATCAACGCCGAACACGAAGAGCACATGATCACGATCGAGGACCCGATCGAATTCCTTCACAACCACAAGAAATGCCTGGTGAACCAGCGCGAAGTCCATTCCGACACGCATTCCTTCGCCAATTCTTTGCGCGCGGCCCTTCGCGAAGACCCCGACGTCGTCCTGATCGGAGAAATGCGCGACCTCGAGACCATTGAATCCGCGTTGCGCATTGCTGAAACGGGCCACTTGACTTTCGCGACCCTGCACACGAATTCCGCCATTTCCACCATCAACCGTATCGTGGACGTGTTCCCGTCTTATCAGCAGCCCCAAATTCGCGCCCAGCTTTCCATGGTGCTCGAAGGAGTCCTTTGCCAGTCGCTTCTGCCCCGGGTGGACGGCCGCGGCCGCGTGATGGTGTTGGAAGTGCTCATCCCCAATCCCGCGATCCGCAACCTGATCCGCGAGGACAAGATTCACCAAATTTATTCGGCCATGCAGACCGGGACAGGCACGACCGGAATGCAGACCTTCAACCAGGGTTTGGCGAACGCCTATTACGCGAAGTTAATCACTTTGGAAATCGCACTGTCACGCTCGTCAAATCCCGAGGAGCTACAGGATATGATTAATCGGGGAGTGACATCGCCCGCCTCGCGCGGGCCTGCCCCGGTTCGACGCTAACGCCGGGTGCGGGCTGTACTTGCAGCCCGCCGGAAAAATGTGCGGGCTGTACCGGATCACTCGAGTCGGCCCGCCGGAACACTGCAAGTGCTATCCCCGATGTGTCTGAAGAGAATCGGGCAGGATGAATTCTGAGGAGGGAAGGACGATGCCAGTTTTCACATATCGAGGTACCACGCGCGACGGCAGCAATGTGAGCGGAGAGTTGGCCGCCGCCAGCAAGATGGAACTCATCAACAACCTCAAGCGCAAGCAGATCAACGTCACCAAGATGTCGGAGAAGGGCAAGGAATTTAGCCTGCCCACCTTCGGCGGAGGCGTCGATTCCAAGGAGTTGGCCGTCTTCACGCGCCAATTCTCAGTCATGATCGACGCTGGATTGCCTCTGGTCCAGTGTCTGGAGATTCTGGCCGGGCAGCAGGAAAACAAAGTCTTTCAAAAAGTCCTGACCGGGACGCGCTCGGCGGTGGAGGGCGGTTCGACTCTGTCTGCCGCCATGCGCCAGTTCGATAAAGTCTTTGACGCCCTTTACGTGAACCTGGTCGAGGCCGGCGAGACGGGCGGTATTCTCGACACCATTCTGCAGCGCCTTTCTTCGTACATCGAGAAGAACGTCAAATTGAAGCGCGCCGTGAAATCAGCGATGGTTTATCCCATCGCGGTCTTGTCGGTTGCCGGCGGAGTGATCGTCCTGCTGTTGTGGAAGGTGGTCCCGATTTTCGCGACTCTGTT
>JBGQJJ010000058.1:0-10960 GCA_041498955.1 Terriglobia bacterium | reverse complement strand
GGACGGCCGGCAAATCGTGCTGGTGTCTTCCGGCGCCGTCGGCCTCGGACGCGGGCGGCTCGGGCTGCATCGCGACCGGCTGAATGACATGGTGATGCGCCAGGCGTGCGCGGCGGTGGGACAAAGTTTGCTGATGCACGAATATGAAAAACTTTTTCAGTCGCATGGTGTCCAACTCGCTCAAGTGCTGCTGACCGAGGGAGACTTCGTGGACCGCACGCGGTATTCCAATCTGCGGGAGACGATGGAAGCGCTGCTGAAGCTGGGCGTGCTGCCGATCGTCAATGAAAACGACACGGTCTCGACCGCCGAACTGGACTACCTGAACATACGCGCGGGCGAACGCATCTTCAGCGACAACGATCGCCTGGCGGCGCTGGTGATGAGCCACATCGAAGCCGACTTGCTCGTCCTGCTCACCGACGTGGACGGATTGATGCAACTCGGACCGTCCGGATCGAAAGACGCGGGCGCGAAAGTGATTCCCCTGATAGAGGAGATCACGCCGGAATTGAAATCGCTCGCGCTCGGCCCTTCCGAGGGAGGGCGCGGCGGCATGCTGACGAAACTCGAAGCGGCGGAAATTGCCATGCAGGCCGGCGGCGTCGCGGTGATTGCGAACGGCACGAAGCCGGATGCGTTGGGGAAAATTTTTGAAGGAGAGCCGGCGGGCACGGTGTTTCTCTCGAAGACGCGGATGGCGGGAAAGCGGCGCTGGATCGCGTATGCCGCGGGGGTGCGCGGGCGCGTGATCGTCAACGCGGGAGCGCGCGAGGCGCTCACCGGCGGCAAGGCGAGCCTGCTGGCTTCCGGCGTCACGGGCGTCGAAGGAGAGTTTGACGCGGCGGAAGTCGTGAGCATCGTGGACGCGGAGGGGCTGGAATTCGCGCGCGGGATTTCGGATTATTCGCGCGGCGACGCGCAAGGGATGATCGGCAACGGTTCGCACGCGCCCAAGGGCGGCGGCCGGACGAGCAAGCGTGCAACCGTCCTCGTAAAGCGCGATAATATTGTTTTGCTGGATCGCAAATGAGCGTCGTGCAAAAACAACTCGAAGCTTCCGACATTCATCATCTCATCCGGCGGGCACGCAAAGCCGCGCACGTCCTGGCGACGCTTTCGGGCGAGCGCCGGAACGAGGCGCTGCTCGCCGCGGCAAACGCCATCGAAGCTCGCGCGGAAGAAATTCTGGCTGCGAACGAAAAGGATTGCGCAGCGGCGCAGCAAGCCGTCGAGCGCGGCGAATTGTCCCGCGCGATGTTTGCTCGTTTGCGGACAACGGAGCGAGGAATCGCGGAAATGGCCGCACGCGTGCGCGATGTCGCGCGACTGCCCGATCCGCTGCACCGGCGCCTTTCGACGATGGAGCTGGACGACGACCTCGTTCTGCATAAGGAGACGTGCCCGCTGGGGGTAGTGGGCGTGGTGTTCGAGTCTCGTCCCGACGTCGTTCCCCAAATTTCTTCGCTGGCCCTGAAGTCGGGCAACGCAGTGTGCCTCAAGGGCGGCGCGGAAGCTGCGGAGACGAACGCCGTGCTCGTCTCGATCTGGCGCGACGCGCTGACGGCGTTCCCTGATATTCCGGCCGACTCCGTCGTCCTGATTCATACGCGCGAGGACGTGGCGCAAATTCTGACCTTACACGACGAAATCGATTTGATCGTGCCGCGCGGATCGAACGAATTTGTCCGCTACGTCACCGAACATAGCCGCATTCCCGTACTCGGGCACGGTGAAGGCATCTGCCACGTGTACGTGCACAGCTACGCGGATTTACAGAAGGCGATTGATGTCGCCTACGATTCCAAAGTGCAATACCCTGCCGTCTGCAATGCCATGGAAACTTTGCTGGTGCATGAAGAGATCGCGCCGGTCTTCCTGCCGCGTATGATCGCGGAATTCTGCAAGGCCGGAGTGGAAGTGCGCGGCTGCCCGAGGACTCAGGAATTGGCATTGGGACAGCAAGTCATTCCCGCGACGGAAGAGGATTGGAAGAAGGAGTATTCCGACCTGATCGTTTCCATCAAGGTTGTGGACGGGGTCAACGAAGCGATCGAGCATATCAACCGGTACGGCTCGCGGCATACGGAATCCATCGTCACGGAGAGCCATGATGTCGCATCGCGATTCATGGAGTTCGTCGACGCAGCCAATGTTTTTCAAAACGCGTCGACGCGATTCTCCGACGGCTTCCGTTACGGACTGGGCGCGGAGGTCGGGATCAGCACCGGAAAATTGCACGCCCGCGGGCCGGTGGGCCTCGAAGGCCTCACCATCTACAAGTACAAGCTCTTTGGCAAGGGTCAAACGGTGGCAAGCTACAGCAAGGGCCAGCGCACTTTTAAACATCGCCCGATCGAAAACTAAGCCGCCTTATTTCCTTGCACCCGTTACGAGTCTGTCCCGCATAAAATTTCAACGATTGCAAATGTGCGGCGTCCTTCTTTTGTATCGCTCGAAGTCCCGGAGGGACGTCACAATGTAGCCCACCGTTTAAACGGTGGGGGGTGCGGTGAGCGAACATTCACAGCCCCGGAGGGGCGGCACAAGTGTAACCCTTGTGCCGCCCCTCCGGGGCTTGGCCCTCTGCCCTCACACAAACCCACCGCTCACGCGGTGGGCTACGTTCTTTCGTCCCTGACGGGACTGGCCAAGATGATGTGAGCGATCCTTCGTTCTGTAGGACAGACTACTAGCGCCAGCGGAAAAGCTTTAGAGCCAGCGCGAAGCAAATCACCAACCAAAAGACGATGATTCCGACTTGCGGAGCCATCTGCGCCAAATTCGAGCCTTGCAGCATGTTCGCGCGCAAAGCGTCGATTACGGCGGTCAAGGGAAGCGCTTTGATGAACGGTTGCATCATGTCGGGAAATTTTTGCGAGGAAAAGAACACGCCGGACGCGATCCACATCGGCATCATCACAACGTTCATCAGGCCGGAAGCCGCTTCAATGGTTCTGGCACGCGAGGCCAGCAAGAGTCCCAACGCGCTGAAAGAAAGTGAAGCCAGGAGACACACCACCGCGAGATCCACGAGCGAACCTCGAACGGGCACGTGGAAAAGCAAAGCGCCGAATCCAACGAGCACTCCCACTTCCACCACCAGCAGCAAGATCCGCGAAAGCAGAAACGAGAGCAAGTAGTAAGGCCGCGGCATGGGACTCGCCACCAGGCGCTTCAAGAGTTTTTTGCGCCGCGCATCCACGATCGCGAATCCCATCGACCAGATCGCGCTTCCCATTAGATTCATTCCGAGCAATCCCGGAATAAGAAAATCGATGTAGCGTGAGCCCGCCTCGCGCATCAGCTGGTCGCTCGTAGAAACCGGATCGACGCGTCCCGCCGCTCTCTGGATCGCTCGATCTGCAAGCAGTCGCGCGGCGCGCCCTTCGGGATTCGTATCGTCATAGCGGTACTCGACCGAGCCACTCGATCCAGGAGCGGCGAGCAGCGCCACTTTCCCGGTGCGCAGAGCTTCTTGCGCAGCTTCCGTGTCCACCTGCTGAACATCGAGGAGCTTTTCTTGCCGCAGGGATTGCGCAAGCTCCGGAGTAACCACCGCGATTCTGAGCACCTCCGCCGGGCGGTTGCGGAACGCAATGCCCAGCCCTGCCGCAAGAAGAACCGGGAACACGAACACCCAGAACAGGGCCTCCGGTTCGCGAATGAATTCGCGAAATCGCACCAGCGTCAGTTGCACGAGCGGGTGGTCCGCGAGCGAATTCGCGCGGGGAGATTTCTTTTCGGCCACGCCGGCGCGAACGTCGGAAATGGTGTTGTCACTCATCTCGTAGATGGCGCCCCGTCAAGGTTACAAAGACGTCCTCCAATGTCGCCGAGTGCGTCCGAAGCTCGGTGAGCGGAACATTCTGGCGCGTCAATTCAGCGAGCAGTGCGGGAACGGAAGTGTGAAGCTCGGCCACCTGCAGGAGCACAGCGCCATTTTCCGTACGAACTTCGCGGACGCCTGCGATGCGGCGCAGGGCAGGCACATCGAGCGCATGGGAAACGCTGCCTGCCGTAAACTCCACCATTTGTTCCGCGCAGGTCGAGGCGATCAATTCGCGCGGCGTGCCGAGCGCGATCACCTTGCCATGATCCATAATCGCCACGCGGTCGCAAAGGCGCTCGGCTTCGTCCATATAGTGGGTGGTGAGCAGAATGGTGCGGCCGGACTGTTTGAATTCCTCGATCAATTCCCAGAGCTGGCGGCGGGCTTGCGGATCTAAACCGGTCGTGGGCTCGTCGAGGAAAAGGAAGTCGGGATCGCCGACCAGGGCGCAGGCAAGAGCCAGCCGCTGTTTCTGGCCGCCGGAGAGATCGCCCACGCGCGAATTTTTCTTTTCTTCGAGTTGCACACGCGCGATTATGTCGGAGGCTTCCGCTCCTTGCCGAAAAAAACTGCGGAACAAGCGGACCGTTTCCTGCACGGTGAGTTTTTCCGAGAGCTGCGTATCCTGTAATTGAATGCCGAGGCGCTGGCGGAGCTGTGCCGCATCCAAACTCCACCGCCGGCCGAGCACTTCGACTTCTCCGGAATCGGGCGGCGTCAAACCCTCGCAGATTTCGACGGTCGTCGTTTTTCCGGCGCCGTTCGGACCGAGAAGGCCAAAGCATTCACCCGCTAGCACTTCGAGGTCGAGGCCATCGACCGCAACCACGTCCTTGTACGCTTTTCGGAGTTGGCGCACGCGCAGGGCCGATTGGGATGCGATTTCCGGCATGGGGCCAGTATCGCGTCACACGGCCGGACATTCAAGGCTCGTTTCGAGTATGGCTTGCGTGGCGCAGGTTTCAGCCTGTGGGGGTTCGTCCTTGCAAGGACCAAACCCCACAGGCTGAAGCCTGCGCCACTCAAACCTCAGGCATCACTCGATCGAAAGCTGAGCCAATCCGAAACGATGGCCGCTGACAAGCCGCCGGTGAATTGGGCGGCGAGAAATTCGGGAACGTCTATCGGGCGAATTCCGGCGAACGTGTCGGTCAACGAGCGGGCGATGGCCACGGCAGGATTGGCGAAGGACGTTGATGCAGTAAACCAGTACGCCGCGACGATGTAGGCTGCCACGGCGAAAGGGAGCCAGTCGGGAGTGAATCTGGCGACAGTCCGGATCACCAGCAGCAATCCGAACGTCGCGACAAATTCACTAAACCATTGCGGCGCGCCCGTTCGAGCGTGATGCGAAATTGAAAATGCGGGAAGGGCGAACATGATGTTTGCACAGGCCGTTCCCGAAATTCCTCCGCAGACTTGCGCCGCAGCGTAGAGGCTTGCTTCTTTCCAGGAGATTCCGCCTCGGAGCGCCTCGGCCATCGAGACCACGGGATTTAAATGCGCACCCGAAATTGGCCCGAACGCGAGAATTAAAGCGGCGAGCGCGGCGCCCGTCGCAATCGTGTTGGCCAGCAGCGCGATGGCGACGTTTCCGCCGGAAAGCCGTTCGCCCATGATGCCGGAGCCAACGACAGCGGCCACGAGGAATCCTGTTCCCAGAAATTCCGCCGCAATGCGCCGGGAGAGAGGAAATTTCATTGCAGGCCTATGCGGTCAATTTCCGTCTTGATTGCCAGTTGGCCGAGAGTGGAAAGAGGCAGGGACAGGAAAAGAGAAATTCTGCGGTCGAGGGTCATAAAAGCATCTTGAAACGCGCGCTCGATTTGGTTGCGCGTTCCTTGTATCACGGCCGGGTCGGCCACGCCCCAGTGAGCGGTCATCGGCTGGCCGGGCCACACGGGGCAGATTTCGCTGGAGGCGCTGTCGCACACGGTAAACACAAAATCCATTTGCGGCGCGCCGGGCTTCGCAAATTCATCCCAACTCTTGCTGCGAAAACCTTCCACGGGCATGCGAGCCAACTCGATCTGCGCGAGCGCCTCGGGCCGGACGCGTCCTGAGGGATGACTCCCCGCGCTATAAGCATGGAAGAACGGACGCCCTTTCGAGTTGAGAATCGCCTCGGCCATGATCGAACGCGCGGAATTTCCCGTGCACAAGAAAAGGACGTTGTAGCGTTTCTCCATCGAGAGTCCTTTCGCGCAGGCTTCTCGGCGTTCAGGGTGTCACGGGCGCGCAGCAATCAGGAGCGCAACATGATTTTTCCGCGACCGGCTTTTCAGGAAGGTTGTCCTGGAGGACGGCAAAGACTTCCCATTCGTTCCCGTCGGGATCGCGGACCCACGCCTTGTCTTGCAGCGCATAGCAGCATTCCGTTTTCATTTCATCGCGGGGCTGCAAGCCTCTTTCCCGCCAGTTCTGCCGCACGGCCAGGACGTCGGCCGTCGATTCCACCTGAATTCCCAGGTGGGACAACGCGCCTTGCCCTGCCTCTGCCGCTTCGTTCAAAGTAAAATTGAGCGGCGGGTTCGCGACATCGAACTTCGCGTATCCGGTTCGCACCTTGCAGGGCTCGATCCCGAAAAGTTTTCGATAGAACTCGATGCTCGCGCCCACGTCTTTCACGTGGATCGCCACATGCGCCTTGCGCGCTTTTACGGATTCCGTGGCCATAAGTCCTCCTAACAGCAACCATATATACGCTTGTGCGTATGTATTTACGATACGCCTCCTTGTACATATCTGTCAAGCCATATATAATTGCTAGCATGCCCCGGAAGGGAAAACCGTTCCCGCTCGATCTGCTCTTTCGCGCCCTGGCCGATCGCACGCGGCTGCGTCTGCTCAACCTGATCGCCGACAAGGAAATTTGCGTCTGCTACTTTGTGCAGATCCTCGGGATGAGCCAGCCAAAAATCTCGCGTCATTTGGCGTATCTCCGCCGCGCGGGCATCGTCGCCGCGCGGCGCCAGGGGCGGTGGATGCACTACCGTCTCGTTGCGCCTCGCGATGCGGTCGCGTCCGCGATTTTGAACGAAACGTTGGCCCACTTACGGCAAATGCCGCACATGCAGGGTGATTCGGCGAAGCTGGAGACGAGTTGTTGCAACCCGGATTCCTCCGAGCTACCGCGACAGGCGCCGCAACCCTTGATCCTCCCCGTCGCTACCCAGCCAACTGCGCATGGCCCGCTGAAATAGGGACCCGATCTTTCTGGCCATCTGCCTGCCTTTGTAGTACATTGCCCCTTCGGAAGGCGCCCAGCCTCTCCATTCCCCGCAGAAGAGTGTGAAGAGTTGCCATCGCCCTGGCGCATTTCTGGAAAATGCCGCCGGGCATGGCGGATTTGGCAGCGCCATTTTGCGGCATGGGCGTGGCCAATCACCCAGAAGGGGCGTAACCTTTACGAAATTGGCCTTCCCGGCGCCTCGACGCCCGAGGGCCGCAATGTTAGGCTTGAAATTTGACCGTGGGGAGCCATCGTGGCGGAATCGAACGTTCATCCCGAGCAGGAAGCCCAGAAGCGGCGCACAACGCGAATCGTGCAAGCCGTGCCGCTCACAGTGACGGGTGTGGACGCGCTCGGGCGTCCGTTTCAGGAGCGCACTTCCACGCTGATCATTAATTGCCACGGCGCCCGCTACCAATCGAAACACTACGTCCTGAAAAATATGTGGGTCACCCTGGAGGTCCCCCATAGCGAGCCGGGCCACCCAGTGAGGACTGTACGGGGCCGGGTCACCTGGATTCAGCGCCCCCGCACGGTCCGTGAGCTGTTTCAGGTCGGCGTGGAACTGGAAGTTTCTGGAAACGTTTGGGGAATTGCCTTTCCTCCCGGCGATTGGTTTCCTTTCCCTGAATCCGGGGCTGGGCCCGACCTGGGAACTCCCCCTTCCTCCGAAACTCTGGCGCATGCTGATTCCGAGGATGAAGATTGGTCCACGCCGGAAGAACTGACTGCGGCTCACACGCCCCGGCCTGAGCCGGTGGAGGACAACGTTCGCGTGATCCCGCTGCCGGCCGGCGGCGATACCTCCCAGCAACTGTCGCTACAATTGGCGCGTCTGGTCACCGAGGCCCGGCAACAGATTCTGAGCACCGCGCGCGAGAGCGCCAATGAGGCGGTGGCTGCAGAGACGCGCATGCTGATGACCGATCTGCACGCGCAACTCATGGATGCGGCGAAAAAATCGGCTGCTGCCGCCATGGCGGCGCAAGCCGAGGAGGCCAAGCACGAAATCCAACAGCAAAGACAGAGCGAGCGGGAGGCTGTCGTATCGGCCCTGCGCGAAGAAATGGCGCGCGAGCTGAGCCAGCAGATGAGCGAGGCCCGGCAGCAGATGGACGCTCAGCTTGCCGAAGTAGAGCGCGCGCGGCAGACGGATTTTGAGCTGCAAATTCAGGATCAACTGCACGCAGCCATGCAGAAAGTGGAAAGCGCGACACGAGCCCTGGGAGCCAGTGAAAACGAGGCTCGCGTGGCCATGGAGCAAATGCGGTTGAGCTCCGAGCAGGCCGCGACGAATGAATTGCGCCTCTGGCAGGAACAGATGGACCAGCGCTCCGCCGAGGCCCAGGCACGCCTGGCGCAGATGGATCATGCCGCCAAGACCTTGAAAGATCAGATCGCCGCCGCGTCGGCGATAGGAGAAGCGGGTTGGCGCGGGGTTCTCGATGCCGAATTGGAATCGGCCTCCGAGCGATGGCGCGAAAGAGCGGAAACGCTGATCGAGGAGGCCTCCCGGCTTGCCGGTGAGAAGTTCGGGAAAAACGCCGAAGCGACTGGGCGGCAGATCGAGAAGCAACTGCAGCAGCGGATCGACGTCATCAGCGACTCGCAAACCCAGGCTGCCGGCGAGGCGGAAGAGACGCTAAGCACGCTTCGCGCGGCGATCAATCAGGAGATCGCCAAGGGCGAAGCCATCTTTTCGCAGTTGCAACATTCGGCTGCACAACTGGAGGCAAAACGCCGTGAATTTTCGACGCAGCTCGAGGCGGCCTCCGAAAATCTGGCGCAAAGCGGCCAAGCTATCCTCGAAGCGCAAAGCGGCGAACTAACCCGCCAGGCGGAATCCGCCGTGGCTGGGATGGCCGACCAGCTCCACTCGGCGCTGGAATCCACGGGCCGCAATACCGTGGATGAACTTGTGGGCGAGCTGCAGCAGCGGCTGGCGCCGCAAATGGCCCGCGTCGAAGATGCGACCAACAAGCTCATGTTCGATCGCGAGGAGGCGGAGAAAACTCTCGCTGAACATCAGGCGCGCGTCTGGCAGGCCTCCGACCGCAACCTGCAGGACACTGTAACCCGGGGCAAGGAATTGTTCGCGCAGATCGAGGCGGACTTCGGCGAATCGGCGCGTGAAACCATCTCCAGGTGGGTCAACGAGCTGGAGACCAAGGCCACCGAGACCACCCAGGGCACGTTCGAGGCGCTTTACAAATCCGCCGACTGGTACGAGAAAAAAGTTCAGAACCAGATGCAAACGACCCTGCAGAAGGGCGCGGATCAGGCCGCGGCGCACTTGCGGGAAAAGGCCGCGGAATTGTCCGGCGTGTTCGCGCAGGAACTCGACCACTGCAGCCGGAGTTACGTCGAACACGCCCAAGGACAGATCCAGGAAAGCGCCGCGGACGCCGCCGAACGCGGCAGCCAGCAAATCGCCGAAGCGGGAAACGCCGCCGCTTCGCAATTCACCGAGCGCGCCGCGCAACTCGGCCGCGAACAGTTCGACGTCTACGCCTCGAAAACGAAAACTGCATTCGAGCAGAATGTCGCGAGCATGGAAGCGAACGGCGCGCAGATCCGTTCCAAGCTGGAAAGCGACGCCCGCGGCTTCGCCGTGGAGTTTCAGCGCGCCCTGTCGCAGCACATGCAACAAGCCCTGGCGCAGGGCATGCAGGATCTGGCCTCCCGTATCGACCAGGCCAAGGAAACCCTCCACAGCGAATCCCAAGCGCTGCAACGCCAGTTCCGGATGTCGCTCGATCCCCTGGGGAACGCCGCCATCGACGATCATAAGAAACGGCTGGAAAACGCCTCGAACGCCTGGCTGCTGACCACGGTAACCAAGCTCACCCAACAATCCGAGGCCCGCATCGAAGAGCTGGTCGAATCCACGGAGAGGAAACTCAAGGCCGTCTGCAGCAACGTGATTGCTGAGATGGGCGCAACTCTGCGCCAGCGCCTCGGTGGACTTGCTTCGCCGTCTTCGCCGGCGTCCGGCTCCAACGCACCCGAAGATAAGAAGTAGCGAGTGGTGCGGTGCATGCCTGTTGAATTCCTTTAAAATTGATTGGCACGAACCGTAAGGGTTGAAACCTGGGAACGCCAATCTCCTGATTGGCGTCCTCAACCCGCCAATCGGGAGATTGGCGTTCCCGGGCTAGCTCCAGGAAGCCGACTTGCGATCGTCATTTGGCAGCGACTCGGCTTGGCGTGGAAGATGCCCGTTCCGTCCCGGAAAACACGGGACGGAACGGCCGCTACAAAACCGTCCCGCATGGGTGGTGACAGGTCTTGTAGAGGCCGCACGATTTTAGGGCGGGCAGACGTTTGTTTCTTTCGGAACCGGACTGAGCCGCTACGTCGAATTTGCCGCTACGCGCAACTACATGAATTTTCCATTCGCGGGCGTATGGACCAGAAATCACCCACGGGTTATCGTGAACGGATGGAACTTCGGTCCCTCCCGAAGATCGAGCTGCATCTTCACCTGGACTGTTCGCTGAGCTTTCAGGCGGTTTCCGCCCTAGCGCCTTCCGTCACTCGCGAGGAATATCAACGCGATTACATCGCGCCTGCACGCTGCGCCAACCTTGCGGACTTCCTTTCCCGCGCGCCCAAGGGATTTCAACTCATGCAAACCGAGGATTCGCTCCGTTTGGGGACGGAAGATGTCTTCCGGCAACTTGTTGAAGACGGAGTGATTTATGCCGAGATCCGGTTTGCGCCGCTGTTGCATGCTGAGCGCGGCTTGCGTCCTGAGCGCGTTGTTGCGGTCGTGGAACGTTCCATTGATCGGCTGTCCCGGGAAACCGGAATGCAGGCGGGCCTGATCCTTTGCACGCTAAGACATTTCACGGAGGCGCAGAGCTTGCTGACCGCAGAGCTAGTGGAAAAGTTCC
>JBGQJJ010000057.1:0-11033 GCA_041498955.1 Terriglobia bacterium | reverse complement strand
CACATTGCGCAAGATTTCCGCGCGGCGAGGCGAAGACGACGCCAGTATGATTTTCATATTCGTAGTAGTGGCCCAAGCCGGGAAGCTGGAATATTCAGAAGCAAGTCACCCTTTGAGCTGACGGGTAGCGCAGGCTTCAGCCTGTGGGGTTGGGTCCTTGCGAGTACGAACCCCCACCGGCTGAAGCCTGCGCCACAAAATCACAGAACCACTGATTCCGTGTACTCGCCGAAAACGCGCCGCAATGCATCGGAGATTTCGCCGACGGTGGCGTACGCCTCGACGGCGGCTGCGATCGCGGGCATCAGATTTTCTCCGGAGCGCGCGCGCCGCTCGACTTCGGCGACGGCCGCGTTGGCGCGCGAGGAATCGCGCCGGGCGCGCAACGCGCGGACGCGCTCGATCTGCGCTCGTTCGAGCTCCGGATCGACGCGCATCGTCGGAATGGGCGCTTCCTTTTCCGCGACGAACTGATTCACGCCGACGATGATCTGTTCGCCGCGCTCGATGGCGCGCTGATACTCGTACGCGGCTTTCTGGATTTCGCCCTGCACGTATCCGGTTTCGATGCCCCGCAGCACGCCGCCGAGCGCGTCAATCCTCGCAATGTACTCCTTCGCGCGCGATTCGATTTCGTCGGTCAGTTTCTCGATGGCGTAGGAACCGCCGACCGGGTCCGCCGTGTTCGCCACGCCGGTTTCGTGCGCGATGATCTGCTGCGTGCGCAATGCCAGTAGCGCCGCATCTTCGGTGGGGAGGGCGAGCGCTTCGTCCATCGCATTCGTGTGCAGGGACTGGCAGCCCCCGAGCACGGCGGCGAGCGCCTGAATGGCGACGCGCACGATGTTGTTTTCGGGCTGTTGAGCGGTGAGCGAGCTTCCGGCCGTCTGCACGTGGAAGCGAAGCATCATCGAATCGGGATTTTTCGCGCCAAACCGGTCGCGCATCAAATGCGCCCAGAGCCTGCGCGCGGCGCGGTACTTGGCAATCTCCTCGAGCAGATCGTTGTGCGCGTTGAAGAAAAACGAAAGCCGCGGCGCGAATTCATCCACGGCCAATCCCGCGGCGACCGCGGCATCGACGTAGGCAATCGCGTCGGCAAGCGCGAAGGCGACTTCCTGCGCCGCCGTCGAGCCCGCTTCCCGGATGTGATACCCGGAAATGGAGATCATGTTCCAGGCGGGGAGTTCGGTGCGGCACCAGGCGAAGAGGTCCGTCACGATGCGCATCGACGGGCGCGGCGGATAGATGTAGGTGCCGCGCGCGATGAACTCCTTCAAGATATCGTTTTGCACCGTTCCGGAAATTTTCCGTAGATCCGCGCCCTGCTTCTTCGCAACGGCGGCGTACAGCACAAGCAGAATCGCGGCAGTCGCGTTGATCGTCATGGACGTCGTTACGCGGTCAAGAGGAATGCGGTCGAAGAGCGCCTCCATGTCTTCGAGGGAATCAATGGCGACGCCGACTTTTCCCACTTCGCCGGCGGCGCGCGGATGATCCGAGTCGTGGCCGATCTGCGTCGGCAAATCAAACGCCACGGACAATCCCGTTTGCCCTTTTCCGAGCAAATAGCGGAAGCGTTCGTTGGATTGAGCCGCCGTGCCAAACCCGGCGTATTGCCGCATGGTCCACAGACGCCCGCGGTACATCGTGGGGTAAATGCCGCGCGTGTAGGGAAATTCTCCGGGAACGCCGATCGCGGCCTCGACGTTTTGGCCGGCAAGATCTTCCTGCGTATAGACCGTTTTCAGCGGAATGCCGCCGAGCGTCGTGAAGCGCTCCTTGCGTTCCTTCGTTGCGGCCGCCTTTTCGGCGGTCTGGTCGGGAGGTGGATTCATCGGACACGCCGCGAGTCGCGGAAAGACAGCACGCCAAAAAAAATCATCAGGAGCGCGTAGCCCGCGGTCATGCCCACAAGCCACCGGCCAGCCCCACGGTGCCAGGCGCGCCACGTGGCCTGAAGCGCGGCCACGGCAAGTATAAAAAATACGGCGCCGGTGACTTCGTGAAACAGTTCGCGCGCGGCTCGCCAAAGGACGCGGAGAGAATGCCGCACCGTCGCAAACAGTCCCATGGGTTGCGTCGCCACGATTGAATTCTAGTACAAAATGGCTCCGTCCACAGCGGAGACCGCGGGCGTAGGCGGATTGAACACGCGCTTCAATGCCCGGGGACTTGTTTCCCGGGGCGCTCGGTCCTACAATTGAATGCAGGGAAGTTTTCCGGAGGGAGGCATCGTGCAACTGGATGATCATCTAAAACAACTGCTGCGCGAGTTGGGACATGCCATCAACGAGACCGTGTCGGAATCCGGGCGCATCTCGGAGGCCATTTCCGATGTGCGTTCCGCGGGATTCGATATTGTGTTGAAGCTAGATGCGACGATCGGCCTGGCGCGACGCGATGCCGACGACACGAAAATTACAACGGGCGACCGCCGCTTCCTCGAATCCCTGCACATTCAGGTCGACCAGGAAATCCTGAACGAAGATCGCGAGTCGGCGAAGTTTGAAATGACGCCGCAGGATCTGCGCTTTCTGAAGTCGCTGAAAATCACGCTCGATGACGCGGAATAAGACTCACGTGCTCTGGCTCGCCGCGGTGATCGTTCTCTGCGGCGCGGGATTGGCAAGTTTCGCGCCGGCCGCCGGCGCCCAGGGTGCCTCGCCGCTCGCCCCGCAATCACAGAAAATCATCAAGACGCATTTTGTGGTCATGCAAATGATGTACCAGTCTCTCCAGGTGCGCAGCGTCGTTGACCCGCGCGAACTTCATACCTTCACGTATTCCCCCGCGATCCGCGACAAAATGCTGAACATTTTGAATGCGGGCGGCTACCAGTACGGAGACAATGTGGTCGTTTGGTACAAGCCCGGAGAGTACGTCGCTTTCAAGATCAAGGGTAAACCCTCCAAACCGAAATGAGCCTCCAGGGCTCGCCATGATTCGCCTTCCTGCTGTCGCCGGCCGGTTTTATCCAGATGATCCGGGGCGCCTGCGCGCGGCCGTCGATTCTTTTCTTTCGAGCGGCGTCGAGGAAAAGAAAATTCGCGCACGTGCTTGCCTGGTTCCCCACGCCGGATACGTGTATTCGGGCAATGTTGCCGGGGAAGTTTACCGGCGCATTGAAATTCCCGCGCGCGTGATCTTGCTTGGCCCGCGGCATTTTCCGCGCGGGGCTCCGCTTGCCATTCTTTCCGAAGGGGCCTGGCAGACGCCGCTGGGACTGGCGCCCGTCGATCCTCTTCTGGCGGAAAATATGGTTCGCGCTTTTCCGCCGCTGCGCGAGGATGCCGTGGCGCATAGCTCGGAGCACTCTCTCGAAGTCCAGCTTCCTTTCCTGCAGCGGCTCGCTCCTTCGTTCGCGTTTGTGCCGATCGTGATCGGCCCCGCGAAGTGGGAACAACTCGAAGCGCTGGGCCACGCGCTCGCAAGCGTAATTGCCGCCGAGCGCGAGCCGGTCCTGCTCATTGCCAGCTCGGACATGAACCACTACGAAAGCGATGAGGTCACGCGCGTGAAGGACGGCAAGGCCATCGATCAAATTCTCGCTCTCGAGCCGCGCAGACTCTTCGACACGGTGCGCGATGAAAAGATTTCCATGTGCGGATACGCCGCCGCGGTGGCCGTCCTGATCGCCGCGCGCGAATTGGGCGCCGCGCAGGCCACACTCGTGCGCTACGCGACTTCGGGAGAGGTGAACGGAGATATGCGGGAGGTGGTGGGGTATGCGGGGATTGTCATCACTTGACGCCGTTTCTCGCCAATGAAATTCGTTTTATGAGTCCGGTTTGGTAGGACGGGCTTCAGCCTGTCTGCTTTTCGTGTGCGCGAAAGAAAACCAGACAGGCTGAAGCCTGTCCTACTAAAACGCATCGCCGGAGCTGTGGGGGTTCAGTGGTCGCGGGAATTTCGGATGCGCAGTGCGAGCGCGCGGGCGCGCGAACGGGCGATCTCCACGAAGTGCGAATCCGCTGCGATTTGATCGAGGACCGGCAGGAGGCGTTCCGGTTCGGGCAGGAGACGGTGGTCCATATCCGATTCAAATTGCAGGAGAGCGTCGTTCACTCCGAGACGGTCAAACTTGGCCTGACGCTGCAATAAGACGAGGTCTTGCTGCTGCCTGGCGAGTCCCTCGAAGATTTGCACGAGCTGAGCGGCCGAGGGATTGAGCGTGTAATTGAACGAAGTCTCGTGTACCTCCGCGCCGTTCTCGTAGCGGAACGTTTTCTCGCCGAGATTGGCAATTTTCTTTTGAATGTCGAGGTTGGCGATCGCGAAATATTTCAGTCCGGCGGCCAGGTCGAAGATTCTTTTCTGTACTGGGGGGCTAACTTCAAACGGCTCGGGATCGGCCTCTTGGTCAAGCTGGCGGATGTCGAAAGTGGCTTTTCCCTGGTCGCTGATTTTGACTTCAATGAATTCGGGAGAGCTGTTCTTGAAAACGCGGCGATAGGTAACGGTCGCGCCTCCCGGATTCGCAGCGGCTGCAGGCGCGAGAAACCATGCGCCTGCTAAAAGGGACAGGAATGGCAAAAGAAAACGGTTTCGAGTCATCGTGACTATGAGATGCGCGAAAGGGCGCCGCGGCTTCGTGAACCGCGAACGAGGGATGCGCACTCCGGCTCCGCAGCAGGGCGCAGGGTCCCGCCGCCCAGACGGGCGCGAAACTGCTCGGCCTGCACGTGGCAGAGCGCCACGGCGAGCGCGTCGGCGGCGTCGGCGGGCTCGGGAGTTTCGCTCATGCCCAGGAGCGCGCGCACCATCAACTGCATTTGCTCCTTGGCTGCGTTGCCGTAGCCGGCCACGGAAGATTTAATTTCGCGCGGCGAGTAGCTGCAGACGGGAATGCCTCGTTGCGCCGCGGCCAGCAAGACCACGCCGCGCACCTCGGCCAGCCTCAGCGCGGTTTTGATATTGAGAGCGGTGAATACCGATTCGACGGCGACGCCGTGCGGCTGGAATTCCTCGATCAATGCGGCAAGCAGGGCGTGAATTTCGCGGAGGCGTTCGGGAAAATGTTCCGGGCCTTTGCGCGTGGCGCGCAGGGCGCCGAAACGCAGCATGCGGCAGCGGCGGCCGTCGCTTTCAATCACGCCGTATCCGGTGGCGCCCGCCGCGGCGGGATCCACGCCGAGCACGCGAAAGAGATCGCCATTCGTTCGAGAAGAGAGTGGCACGGCAATGAGTGTACGGCGGCGCGCCGCGCCCGGCCACATTTTTTTCGGTGGGGTGTGGCACACGCTTTAGCCTGTGTGGTTTTGACTTTCAGGGACACAAAAGCACACAGGCTAAAGCGTGTGCCACTTAGAACTACTGCGCGGCCATGACCGCCTGCATCTCTTTTTCGTCGATGTCGAAGTTGGCGGAAACTTTCTGAACGTCGTCGTGCTCTTCGAGCGCTTCGACGAGCCGGATCATCTGCGCCGCCTGGTTGCCGGTCAATTTCACGTAATTTTGCGGCACCCAGCCGATCTCGGCGGAATCCGGAGTGACCCCGTCCTTCACCAGAGCTTCGCGTACCGGCTCGAAACTTTCCGGAGGAGTCAGCACTTCCCAGGCCTCGCCGTCGTCGCGCAAATCGTCCGCGCCGGCATCGAGAACGATGGAGAGCATCTTGTCTTCGTTGGCCTTTTCCTTGGATACGACGATGTCGCCCTTGCGATGAAACATCCAGCCCACGGCGCCGTTTTCGGCCATGTTGCCGCCGTGCTTGCTCATCATGTGGCGGATCTCGCTGACGACGCGGTTGCGATTGGTGGTGACCACTTCAATGATCATGCCCACGCCGCCCGGCCCGTAGCCTTCGAAATTCACCTCGTCGTATTGCTCGCCCTCGAGCGTCCCGGTGCCACGCGCCAGAGCGCGCTCGATATTATCGTTGGGCATGTTCTCATTTTTGGCGGTCAGGATCGCCGTGCGCAGGCGCGGGTTGGAATCCACATCGCCGCCACCCACCCGCGCGGCAATGGTGATTTCGCGAATCAGTTTCGTGAAAATGCGGCCGCGCTTGGCGTCCGTAGCCGCTTTCTTATGCTTAATGGTGGCCCACTTCGAGTGCCCAGACATGATAATCGCCTCTTGGGAAACAAGTTGGGGGACGAATCCCTGCTTATTGCCACGACAGTTTAGCATAGGCCCTAGCGAATCGGAACAGCGAGGGGAAGTTGCTCGCAAGCTGAATGGCCTGCCTACTGTTTGGGCTTCGCCGTTTTCGGTTTTTGCTTTGGCGGGCTTGCCGGAGTATAGGCCCCGCTGTTCTTAATGAAATCTTCGTTGTAGTCGGCGTTGTCCGCGCAAATGAATTCCTTGACGTTCCAGGTGGGCTCCAACTTGTAGTTTCGGTATCCCGACCAGGGCTGGGTATAAGCCTTCGGGTCGTCGATCGTAATTTTAATCTCCAAGGCCTCATGGTTAGGACGCCGGATGCGCTCGATTACGTGCAGCTGGTCGGAATGCGGAAGACCTCCGCGATCGATCCAGGTCTTCTCATTAAGACCGACGGTGTCGACGACAAGTGTGTCCCCCTCGTACCAGCCGATCGAATCCCCCATCCAGGTAAGCTCCGGGTCCTTGGGATGCTGGCGCCCATCGGTGAAGATTTGGCGGACATGGTGATCGAACTCGAAGTATTGCAGCACGCGTCCGGGCGATTGAATCATCTCCAGCACAAAGGGCTGAATATAAATTCGTGGCACGCCGGGAGGAAGGCACCCGACGTCCTTGCCGGTGGTCGGATTCACGTAGTCGGTGGAGTCTGCAAACGACCTGGGTCCGTAGGACGGCTTCACGGCCAGGTACCTCTGCTTTCCCCACGGAGTCATGGGGGGAATGTCCGGAGTAAAAGAATAAATAGCCCACGCAAGGCCGGGCATGTTCGCTTCCCAAACGCCGGAAAGGTCCACCGTGGGGGCTGTAACGCGGGCCGATGCCGCTCCCGACTGCTCAGGCGTTTGAGCGCGTAGGACGGAAGAGAAGACGAATACTGCCCCCAGCGCCAGAACTAAACAAATCAGGTTATTACGCATCAAGGAAAGCTTCTCTCGCGGCTCGGATCCCAGCCTTCAACCACGAGCCCGGCTATTTACTGGTATGGCCAAACCTTGCCCTGCGGATCCGTCACCGAACATTCCGAGCATTGCAGCTCCAATACGCGCGCGCCGTTCCTGGCGCGATGACCGGCAACCGTGATCTGGTCTCCCGCCTTAAGCGTATTCTTGTCCCAGCCGGTCCGGCTCAGATGGTTGTTGCTACTGTCTTCCGCCATCCAATGCTCGATCTCGCCCCTGTTGCCAGGCACGTCGACATAAATTAGAACATGCGGATTCATGAACTCGAATTTCGTCACGGTTCCCTTTACGGTGGTCACGTTCACCATATCAAACGCCGCCGACCCGTGATGCGCCGGCACCGGGGCTGAAACCAAGAGAAGGGCGCCAGTTAGAGTGATGAGGGTTACTTGTCTATTTTTCATGAGCCACCTAGCCAATTAGAAGCATTTAACACGTTGCCGCCGCTGCTGTCGCGGCGATTGGAGCCTTAAGATTTTGGCACCGCAGCGGGAGCGGCCTGAATCTCCGTGTCCCAGCTCTCCATCATTTGCCAGATCCCGTCATGGTCGAGATGCCAGATTCGAGTGCTAAGTTCAGGCTTGCCGACATACGGTTTGTTTCGCGAGATGATAACGACCGTGTCCCCAAAATGAAAAAACCGCGCCGGCGGCTCTGCCGCTAACTGTGACTCACACATCCGCCCAGCAACCCACAGGGGTCTGCACAAAGTTACTCGACCACTGCCGGGCTTGCTGATTGTGGCAATGCGATCTGCCTTGGTTATCGGGCCGGTAGCGCCCGAAGTGGCCATCAAGTACTCGTCCGGAAAGTGGGGAGACCATGCTTTCGTGTCGTGGTCGGTGAGCGCCAACTCCAATCCCGCCCAGGAATTACGGATCCCCTTCTCGGCGTCGTCCTTCGGCGTGTACGGCACATCTTTGCAAGGATTCTCGCAGTCGTTTGCGCTCAGCGCGCTGGCTCCCGCACGCTCCGCCAGTGCGACCTCGTGGTAATGCAGAATCCGCCAGCCCGCTGGACGTTTCACCCATACGCGCAAAACGTGCATTTTGCCGCGGGCGACCCGGACCTCTCCAACCTGGCCATAAGTGTACTCTGTCAGCGGAACGCCGCTCTCGTCGCCGAGAGGGGGCTTGGGCAGGCCACTCAGGACCTTCGCCCTGCTCAAGGTTTCCCCATCCGAGTTTGTCCACATGAAATCCGCGTCGAGAAACTTATCGGCCGCTGTTTTATCCGCCTTCCCGATGGCTGCGACCAGGGCATGGTCCACTTGCAGGACGCTCGGATCATCCTTGGTATCGGCAGCTGCAATCGGCCGAACCGTTAGGGAGGCCGCCATGCCGGCGAACACAATTCCCGTGACGAGCGCATTCGCGAAGCAACGTCTCATAGCGCTTTCCATTTGGCAGGGGTCTCCCTTTATTTCTCCGTTGGCTCGCAATATACACGCAACGGCTCGCGCGCGACAATAATAATCAATACTCCAGTCTCGCCCGCGTGACCCTCAAGAAGCACATTCCACTTGCTTAGAAGCCCGGTCATTTGTGAGCGCGCATGCGTTCGCGAGCCGCGTAGGCCGCGACTTTGAGGCGGTTCCCGCAAAGGCGCATGCTGCACCAGCGTCGCGTCCCCTTTTTGCTTGTGTCATGAAATTGCAGTACACATTGATCGCACTTGCGGACGCGGTGCCAATCCACATTTGCGAACAACGTTGCCGCGCTGTGCGCCAGCGGGGCAAACAAGTCTTCGGGTTGGCGCGGATTGAACCACAGCTCCGTCGAGGATGCTCTGTCACTCGCCTTCAACCTGATCAGCATGGGATGCTCCGCCATCCGGCGATTCAGTTCGCCTATGGCCGCGTGATGCACTGCGCCACCGCGTTCCCAGGCGAGGACCTCCTTCCTTATTTTCTCACGCAGTTCCCGCATCGCTTCCACGAGGCGTCGAGCCCGGACCGATTCTCCCCACTGTTGCCAAAGGCTTCCCGCCTCACGAGAAGTAAGCAGATCAGCTGCCTGAAACCATCGCAAGAGCGCGCCGAAATCAATAAGGAGCTCCATAGGTTCCCCGTTCTGGACAGGGCATGTATTGAGGAAATCCAAAATCAGATGGTTGCCTACGAAGAGGAACCCGTCTTTCCAGACGGAATCATGAGAATAAGGAATTGCACGAATCCGGCCCATATTCGCCCCCCCCAGATGGTAACACCGATAATGAATCTTTTTACCGGTTAGTTCATCTGATGCTCGGAAGGCGCGAAACGGTGCTGAACGGCGCCGGATCGTCCGCCCTTCCAAATCCTATACGGAGGTTCCTTGTGACGACTTACAAAAATGCCATCGTGGACGGTTCCAAGATCTTCTATCGCGAAGGCGGCTCGAAAGATTCCCCTTCAATCTTACTCCTGCACGGCTTCCCTGCGTCTTCGCACATGTTCCGCAACCTCATTCCGGCCCTGGCGGACCGTTACCATGTGGTTGCGCCCGACTTGCCGGGCTTCGGCTTCTCGGACCCGCCCGACCGCAAGCGGTTCCCCTATACGTTTGAGCAACTGACTAAGACCATCGACGGCTTCACGCAGGCCATTGGCCTTGGACGCTACGCGATTTACGTCTTCGATTACGGCGCGCCCGTGGGACTCCGCCTCGCATTGGCGCATCCGGAGCGAATCACCGCCATCATCTCGCAAAATGGCAACGCCTATGAAGAGGGCTTGAGCCAAGGGTGGAACCCGATTCAGAAATACTGGAAGGAACCAACACCAGGCAATCGGGCCGCGCTGCGTGATTTCCTCACTCCTGACGCGACCAAGTCCCAATACCTTTACGGCGTCCACGACCAGACGCTGGTGGCGCCGGAATCCTACTCGCTCGACTCCGCGTTGCTGGCCAGGCCCGGCAATGACGAGATCCAGCTTGACCTGTTTTTGGATTATGCCAGCAATGTCGCGCTGTATCCCAAGTTCCAGGAATATTTCCGCACAAATCAGCCCCCACTGCTGGCGGTCTGGGGAAAGAGTGATCCGTTCTTCCTGCCCCGTGGTGCTGAAGCGTTCAAACGTGACAACCCGAGCGCCGAGGTGCATTTCTACGACACCGGTCACTTCGCACTCGAAACCCACGCTGAGGAAATTGCCAGCGCGATTCAGGATTTCCTGGGTCGCAAGCTGGCGCGGCAAGCTTCCGCGGCAAAGTGAGGCCGAGTCTAGCGATCCAGATGGGGGTCCGGTTTCAGACGAGTTCCGGGAGTTTGTGCAGATGGGTCCTCACGCCAGGGCGGCGTACGCGGACCCCCACGCGGTTTCTCTTCATGTAGGAGCCAGTTTCCGGTATTCGCGCTCATCAGGAGTTGCCACAGTCCGCCCGACAGTGGTGTAGCGCTGCGCACTAGGTTGCGAGACGGCCCGCAGCCTGCGCTGCGGCTGGTATTTCCGAAATCCTGGTATTCTGCAGGGCCACAATTTGCCACTTCTCGTGCTCTTTCATCATGATCATCGTTGGCCGGGTATCTATTTCGCGCGCTTCATTGCCTTCATTAAATTTCAAGTGCGATTGGACGAACACGATGGCCACGCCGGGGTGAATAAAGCGAATGCTCCGCAACAAGAAGCTGGCGTGGCTGCCTTTATAGATGGTCTCAAAAATGTGCCGATGCGAGGCCTCAATTGCAAGGCGCCCATCCAGCTGTCCTCCAAAAATTTGGATGAAGTTGGCATCCTCTACAAAAGACGCTGCGAAGCTCTTACTGTCGTTGGAATTCCAGGCGGCCTCAAGTTGTTTTAGGATGTCATGGACGGCTTGCTCGTCTGTTGTCATGAGGTCGCTCCTCAGTGACTCCAGCCGAATTCTATCACTAGAGGCAGGATCCGACGACGTTCAGCTCGCACGCTGTCGAGCGCGACCCTTCCTGAGCCCTCCTCATATGGGTAAGCGGCCCGGCAACGGAAGTTCAGCGGCTACTTTT
>JBGQJJ010000056.1:0-11560 GCA_041498955.1 Terriglobia bacterium | reverse complement strand
TTCTTCGCGCGTGTTTTCGCAAAGCTCCGTAAGCAGGGTGATGTTTCCCCCGATGATGGTCTGCAATCCCGCCCCGATGGAACCGAGCAGGCTGCGGGAGCGGACGATAATGCCGCGCACGATCCCGTAGTTCTGCACGATGCGGTATCCGGGCAATTCCTGGGACGTCGTTACCATCATGGCCTCAACGCGTACGGGCATGGCAGTTTCTCCTTGTGTACGGATAAGCTTCCTAGCGATAGTAACTGGCGCATCCATCAACCTCGCGGGGAAATTTATCTGATATGCTCCGGCCTGCACCTTTCGATCGTGGCCGGTTGCGGGGCAGGCGATGCTCACACTGTTCTATTTGCTCGTCCTCGAACAGATTTTGCAAGGCCTGTACAATCTTTGGGACGGGCTGGTTTGGCTTCGACTGGCGCAGCGGCGGGCCGGCGGTCATTCCGGGTTCTACGCGCCGCGCGTGGCGTTATTCTGCCCGGTGAAGGGCGCCGAGCCGGGGCTGGAACAAAACATCTCGGCGCTGTCTTCTTTCGATTATCCCGATTACGAACTTTTCTTCGCGATGGCCAGCGGCGATGACCCGGCGCGCAAAATCATTGAGCGCGTCACCTCGGCCAGCAAGCACAAAATTCACATCGTGATTGCCGGACGGCCGAACGGTTGCGGAGAGAAAGTGAATAACCTCCGCGCGGCGATTCTGAAGGCCACGGAAGGGTTCGATGTTTATGTTTTTGCCGATTCCGACGGGCGTCCCGGCCGGAGCTGGCTCGCGCGGCTCGTGGCGCCGCTGGCGGATGCCAATCTCGGCGCGGTGACGGCGTTTCGCTGGTTTTTCCCGCAGACCGGCGGAATTTGGAGCGCGCTGGCGTCGGCCTGGAATGCGCCCGCCGCGACGTATCTGGGCGAGCACCACCGGAATTTCTGTTGGGGAGGCGGCACGGCAATTCGACGGGAACGCTTCGAGCAGTGCAACGTGATGGAATTCTGGAACGGTTCGGTGAGCGACGATTTTTCGCTCACCCGCGCGCTGCGCCAATCCGCACTTCCCATTCTGTTCGCGCCGGAGTGCATGGTCCCCACGATGTTCGATTGCAACGCGGCCGGCCTCCTCGAATTCACCAACCGGCAAATCGTCATCACTCGCGTATACGAATCGAGATTGTGGGTCCTCGGCGGCTTCGCCCATGCGTTCTACTGCGGCGCTGTCCTCATGGGCATCGGATTGTATTTCAATAATCTGTTTACGGGAGCGCCCGCCATCCAACTGCTGATGCTGGCGCTTGCGCCGTCGGTGCTCTCCATGGGACGCGGAGTGCTCCGCCTTGCCGCGATCATGGAAGTCCTTCCGGATTGGAAGACGAAGTTGCTGGCGGACGGTTGGATCTGGACTTTCCTTGCGGCGATCGCGCCGTTCTTGGCTTTGTGGAACACATTGGTAGCCATGTTCAGCCGGCAAATCCGCTGGCGCGGCATACGCTACCAACTCGTCTCGCCCGGACAAACGCGCGTCCTGATGCGCTGACCTGCCACAAAATTCTCCGTGTTCTCGTTTTTCTCGGTGTCCTCTGCGTTAAATCTTTTTGCGGAAAGGCGTTCAACACAGAGGCCACCGAGAAAAACGAGAACACAGAGATCTCTCTACCCGCCTGATAGAAACGGGAAGTGCGCCGATGCGGCCATGAAGAAAATCATAGGAAAACTCAGCCAGAAATTGATTTGCATGGTGAGCGTGGCCAGGCGCGCGAGATTCGCCGCTTCGGGCGGCATGGGTGTTCCTTGTTCTGACGCGGCGCGAGTCCACGCAATCAATCGCTTCTGACAGCGCCACGCAATCCCCCACACGTTCAGGAACAGAATTGTTCCCAGCCCACCGCCGATCGAAATGCACAGCGTGCGGTTGCCCGCTCCGGGTTGCGCCAAAAGCGAAACGACCAGCCAGGAAACGGCCGCCATGACAAAAAACACCAGAGCGCCCGCCACGAAGGAGTTGCCCAGCGGACCGCCGGCCCGAAGCAGCGCCATCTCGATGGCAAACGCCGCGAGCCAGCACGCCAGCCAGATTCCGATCCACGCCCCCCACGCATGGGGCCGCCCGGCGTTGACGGCGTCGGTCTTGGCCAGGATCATGAAGTAGCGGAATCCCGCCAGCCAACCGACCAAGGCGCTCCACCGCAGCCACCACAGGCCCCGGGAAGCGATTCCGGGAAATACTTTTCCTCGGGTTGCAGGATCGAGCGTTTTCAACGTGGGGGCCACCGCCAGGACGAAAAAGTACAGGAAACCCAACCAAAGAAATCCGGCCACAATGTGCATCCATCGCAATGCGATCTGTTCAATACTCGCCGGGCTGGCGGCGAACGTTACATCCAGCTTCCAAAGCGCAATAAAGAATGACCATGCCGGCCATCCGATCGAAAAGGCCATAAGGCCCCCTTTTTCATGGAGGTGACCGATTGGGCATTGTATGCCATGCGGCGCCCCCACGGAGATTTCATCTGTTCCGTTATGAAAATTTTGCTGGTACATGGAAATCTCTACCGGAAGTCAGGTGAACACTGTAGTGGAAGGCAGGTCAAGTCCTTCCGTTTGTGTGCAAAATTTTTTCCACGTCAGATGGTAGGCGGCTTGCACAGTGATTGTGTCATTTTGAATCTTGCGTAAAGGAAGGTCATGCCAGGAGGCATGGCTTGCGTTTTTCCGAGAAGATGCCAGGGGCGCAAATTCGTCCTCGGAATCGATTCCTATCCCGGTCTGCCGGTGTCCAAGCTCGGAATGTGCAGCCAAGCTTCGGAGATTGCCCAAGCTGAATCGCTTTTAATTCATAAAAACTAAAAATTGGTCCTTATCCCCAGCTTGGACTGAAAACTGTGAGGCTAACACTGATACGCCGACGAAAGCAGTCCATTGAAACACAAAATCAACATTCACCGTCTCTTCCGCAAAGTTTTGTCTTGTGCGAGCGTTCCTCCGGCGCGGTGCGTTTCCGCGTCGAGGCAGATCCCGACGGCACCATGCCGGTGGAAAAAATTGCAGGTTTGCTCGCCGTGCATTGTCTGGTGCGAGGCCAGGCGCCTGAAGATTACGAACTGATGGTTGTTCCCCGGGAGTCTCTCCTGGACGCCGTTGCCGAACGCGCTCAGGAACTTCTGGCCGCAGGCCGCGCCCTTGGAGCGGGCGTGAAGGTGAGCAGGCGCGAGCAGGAAGTGCTGGACTGCATTCTCCAAAGCCTCTCGAACAAGGAAATCGCCGCGAAACTCAATGTTGCGGAACGCACGGTGAAGTTCCACGTTTCTTCCTTGCTGGCAAAGTTCGGAGTCACCGATCGCGTGGCCCTCAGCCGCGAAGCTTCGCTCGGCCGCATGCCTGCTCTTTCTTCGTCCGGACAGATTTCCCCGGAAACTTTGTTCGGCTTTCCCGTCCGCGGACACCAAGCCACGACGGAAGAACCGCCCGCGGCCAGCACGCCCGAGAGAACTGCTGCTCCGACGCGAGAAGCTCCCCGCACGCGCAATCGCCTGTTGCCGTTGTTTACCCGCGAGCGGTTTGCGACATAATCCATTGTTAATATTTTAGAAAAGTAAACGGCCCATCCGAAGATCGATCCGGATGGGCCGTTGCCTTTCTTGAACATTTGGAAAATCACGCCGGCGCGAGTCGCCGAGGAATTCGCCGGTGAAATTTCCCGCCGTGGCTGCTATTTCGCTGCCGAGTAATTGCTCGCGACTTCGTCCCAGTTGACGACGTTCCACCATGCCTCAATGTAATCCGGGCGGCGGTTTTGATATTTCAGATAGTAGGCGTGCTCCCAAACGTCCAGGCCGAGGATCGCTTTTCCGCCGGCCATCAGCGGATTGTCCTGGTTGGGTGTGGATTCAATTTCAAGTTTGCCGGGCTTGACGACCAGCCAGGCCCAGCCGGAGCCGAAGCGGCCCACTCCGGCCGCCGCGAATTTCGTCTTGAAATCGGCAAACGAGCCGAACGAAGACTTGATCGCGTCCGCCAGCGCGCCCGCGGGTTCGCCTCCTCCGCCTTTCTTCATCAGTTTCCAGAACATGGAGTGGTTCCAGTGGCCGCCGCCGTTGTTGCGGACGGCCGTGCGGATATTTTCAGGGACTCGGTCAAGGCTCTTGAGAAGCTGATCGATCGGCAATGCCTGTAGATCAGCCTGCGGCTCGAGGGCTTTATTCAAGTTCGTGACATATGCGTTGTGATGTTTTCCGTGATGTATTTCCATCGTCATCTTATCGATGTAGGGCTCCAGCGCGTCGGTGGCGTAGGGGAGCGGTGGAAGAACGTGGGCCAAAGGACCCTCCTTTTGTGACGTTGCAGCCTGCTGTGACATGGATACCTCCTCACTAGACTTGGATGATAGCTCAGTGTCACTGGGCCATGGCATTCTAACTCCGACCATCGGGCGGCACAACCCGGCCGGCCGAAGATCTCCAACAGGCAAGCGCAGGTTTTAGTAGCACAGGCACTCTTGCCTATGCGGGTTTTGCGATCATAGTTGGGCCGGGTAGTCTACCCATGCGACTTACAAAACCACACAGCCAAGAGTGGCTGTGCTACTCGCCCTTTACCGCAGCCTGTGGAAGTTTGGAAGAGAATCCCAATCGGCCAAGGGCCCAGTGCGCGTGCTCCGCGAGGACGGCGTCTCCGGACGCCGCCAATTCCGAAAGCCGCGCGCAGATTTCCGCGTAGCGCGGCTCGCCGGGGCGCAAGCCGGAATTTCCAATTGCAACGCACGAGTTGCGCACAAGGCCGCGCCACTTTGTCCGCTTCACGGGACTTCCGCGAAAGACTTTGCGGAATTCTTCCTCGGTGAGCGAAATCAGCCATTCCAGTTCCGGCGAAAATAGCGAGTGCTCTTCAAGCCGGCGAGGCTGGAAATTCGGCAGCGCCGTCACCGATGCGCGGCGATTCCACGGGCAAACGTCCTGGCAGATGTCGCAGCCGAAGACGTGCCGCCCGATGGGCTCTCGCAATTCCTGAGGAATTGCGCCGCGCAGCTCGATCGTCAAATACGAAATGCAGCGTCGCGCGTCAAGGACGTACGGCTCGACGATCGCGCCCGTGGGGCATGCGTCGATGCACAAGCTGCAGTTCCCGCACAAATCCGGCGCCGGCGTTTCCGCAGCGGTCAGCGACGCCGCGAGATCGAGCGTTGTCACAATCACGCCAAGGAAGAACCACGAACCTGAATCTTCATTGATGAGGCATGTGTTCTTCGCGAGCCAGCCGAGCCCAGCATATTTCGCCGCAACACGTTCGACGATCGGGCCGGTATCCACATAGGCTCTCGCTTCAAAAGGCTCTGTGAATTCACGGCGTAACTCTTGAATCAGCGTTTCGAGTTTTTCGCCAACCACATTATGATAATCGTCGCCCCAGGCGTAGCGGGAGATCCAGCCGCGAGGGCCGGTTTTTTCCTCGAGTTGTTGCGGCGTCTCGGTGGATGCGGGGTGCGGCGTGTTGTAGTTGAGCGCGCACACGATCACGCTGCGCACGCCTTGCATGGCAAGCGCAGGCGAACGCCGCCGCGCGTCATGCAGGTAGCGCATTTCCCCCGCGTGGCCGCGTTCCAGCCAATCCTCCAGATGCGCAAGCTCGGGAAACTCCGCGGCGGGAGCGATGCCGCAGAGATCGAATCCTGCCGCGCGTGCGAGCTCCACAGTACGCGCCGCGGAATTGGCTTTCGTCATGGGTCGATTTTAGTAGGACAGGCTTCAGCCTGTCTTGTTTTGATTTTTGCGGCGCGCACAGAAGTCAAAAGAAGACAGGCTGAAGCCTGTCCTACTCGCGAGTCGTATACCATTCTGTATTGCGATTTCATCCAAGACGTGGCAAGAAACGCGCAGCGAGGAAGAAAGGGTCTCCCAAATGAACAAACGCAAGCTGGGAAAGACAGGACTGGAGATCTCTCCGCTTGTCTTCGGAGGAAACATCTTCGGTTGGACGGTGGATCAAGCCACATCGTTCAAGCTGCTCGACGCATTCGTAGCGGCCGGATTCAACTCCGTCGATACCGCGGATGTTTATTCCAAGTGGGTGCCCGGCCACGCGGGCGGCGAATCGGAGATCATTCTCGGCGAATGGATGAAGCGAAGCGGAAATCGAAATAAGGTCATCGTCGCAACCAAGGTTGGCATGGACATGGGCGATGGGAAGAAAGGGCTGTCGAAATCCCACATCCTGCGCTCCGCGGAAGATTCGCTGCGCCGCCTGCAAACGGACTACATCGATCTGTATCAGTCGCACAACGACGACCCAGACACTCCGCTGGAAGAAACTCTGGGCGCCTACGCGGTACTTATCCAGCAAGGGAAAGTCAGGGCCATCGGGGCCTCCAACCACAAGGCCGAGAGACTCGCTGCGGCGCTCGAAACGAGCAGGAAATCCGGCCTGCCTGCGTATCAGACTCTTCAACCGAACTACAGTCTCGTCGAACGCGCGGAATACGAAAACAACCTTGAACCGCTTTGCCAAAGGGAAGGTCTCGGCGTCATCAATTATTTTCCTCTGGCCGGCGGTTTTCTCACCGGCAAATACCGTTCGGAAAGCGACGCGGCGGGAAAGGCTCGCGCCCGCAACGTAACAAAGCATCTCAACGAGCGTGGCTTCAAAATTCTCGACGCGCTGGACCAGGTCGCAAAAAAATACAATGCCACTCCTGCCAGTGTTTCTCTGGCGTGGCTGCTGGCGCGCCCCAGCATTACGGCGCCCATTGTGAGCGCGACGAACCTGCAGCAGCTGAAAGATCTAGTTTCTTCCGTCGAGCTTGCGCTGGACCATGAATCTATCAGGTTTCTCAATCAGGCCAGCGAATAGAGCGGCTCGAGTGGCGCAGGCTTCAGCCTGTGGGGTTTGGACCTTGCAAGGACGAACCCCCACAGGCTGAAGCCTGCGCCACCAAATACGGAACGAACCCGTAGCTTTTCCGCGAGTAGCTATGGCCCCGCGTGCGTGCGGCTGTTACAATACTGCCCAGTGAGCGATTGGCGACAAATTCAGGCACGCATCCGCAAAGCGAGAACCAGCGCGGATCCCCCCGGCCAGCTATCCGCATTGTATGAACGCACACACGACGCCATGGTAGCGTTCGAGCTTGGCCAGCTTCATGAGAAGGCGGGCGCGACCACGGAAGCCGTCCGCTGGTTCACCACGGCCGCCGAGCGTTTCCGCCGTCCACAATGGAAACTAAAAGCTGAAGAAGGCCTGGTCCGTTTGGGCGCGCCGATTCCGGCGGCGCCTGCCGCGATCACGGACGTGGCCGTCAGCGAAACCGCTGAAGAGCCAGTGACCCGATTGGAGCCCATCATTGCAGAATTTTCCGAAGAACAGCCCAACGAAACAGGGCCAGAGATGAACGAGGGCGAGCAGGAATCCGTTTTCGAACAGCCGCCGGCGGCAGCAACAACCTCAGCCGCAGCTCAGACCCCCGAGACTGAACCGGACCACCGCCGCAGGCGTCGCGGCCGCCGAGGCGGCCGCGGGCGCCACAAAGGCGTGCGCACTGCTGCTCCCGCATCTGCAACTCCGGCTGCACCGCCAGCTCCTCCCTCCATGTTTGACCGCGTCGCTGAGCCGCGCACGTTTCCGGCCGCTCGTCCCGCGGCATCGGCGGAAGTTGCGGGATCGCGGATTCGCGAACCGGAAACAGCGCGCAGTTACGAACCGGCCGCGGCCGGTCCTTCCTCGTCTGCGCGCGTTCGCTCGGGAGATCCCGCGCTTTCCTCGCGCATGGCGCAACTCGAGTCTCAGCTTCGCCGCCTTTTGGCGTGTACGCTCCATTCGCTCGAGCAGGCCGACGAAGCGCCCGCCGGTCCGGGCGTCTTCCTCATTACGGACACGGACCAGACGACCTACTACTACGCCGAAGCGTGCCAGACTCTGCGTGTCGGGATCGGGAACATGCTCCGCAGCGGGCGTGGGAGCCGCGAAGGCTCGAACCTGAAAGAAAAACTCGCCGAACATCTCGGCATCAACGAAGCGCGCGTCGGCAAATATCTGAAAGACCATTGCGGCGTGCGCTGGTTGCAGCTCGATGAAGGCGCGCCGCTCTTGGCGCATTTTGCCGTTGCCGTCCTTCGGCCCATCTCGAACGAATAACTTCGCGGCTTTTCGCGCCACATTTTGCAAAATTTTCATTTAACTATTTCCCGCCGTGGACAAGCCGCATCTTGTGTGTCTAAACTGCGCATGGGCTCAGGTTTTAGTAGCACAGGCACTCCTGCCTGTGAGGTTTTTGCAATTTTCAATATTGTCCGTGTAGGTTGAAGCAGAGAAAACCGCACAGCCAGGAGTGGCTGTGCTACTGGACCGCGAGAGGAAACCGGTGCGCACGCAAATCGGCATTGTGGGAGCGGGTCCGGCGGGGTTGGTCCTCGCCCACCTGCTCCAACTGCAAGGGATCGAATCCGTTGTTATCGAAACGCGCAGCAGGAAATACATCGAAGAGCGCGTCCGCGCGGGTTTGCTCGAGCATGGCACGGTCAATTTGCTCATCGAAACGGGAGTCGGCGAGCGTCTCCAGCGCGAATGCCTCACTCATCAAGGTATCGTCCTTCGATTTCACCGCGGCAGCCACCGCATCGACTTCAACGATCTCACCGGAGGCAAGACGGTTACGATCTACGCGCAGCAGGAGGTAATCAAGGATTTGGTCGCCGCGCGGCTCGCCGCGGGCCTGCCGATTCTCTTTGATGTCGAGGACGTTAGCGTGCACGGTTATGACGGCTCCAGCCCGTCCATTCGTTTTCACGCCGCGGGGAAGGAAGAAGTCCTGCATTGCGACTACATCGCCGGCTGCGACGGTTTCCATGGCATCTGCCGACCCAGCCTCCCAGCCGGCGTGCTCACCGAATTCGACCGCGTTTACCCGTTTGGGTGGCTCGGTATCCTGGCCGAGGCGCCGCCGTCAAACGACGAATTGGTCTACTGCTACCACGAGCGTGGCTTTGCTTTGTTGACGATGCGCACTCGCCAGATCAGCCGGCTTTATCTCCAGGTGCCGCACGACGAAGATATCGAGGCCTGGTCCGACGACCGCATCTGGAGCGAACTTCGAAAGAGGACGGAGGCGGATGGCGGCTGGAAGCTGAATGAGGGCCGCATCTTTCAGAAGAACATCGCGAGCATGAGAAGTTACGTCGTCGAACCCATGCAGTACGGCAAAATGTTCCTGGCCGGCGACGCCGCGCACATCGTCCCGCCAACCGGCGCCAAAGGCCTCAACCTCGCCGTGGCCGACGTTCGCATCCTGGCAAAAGCGCTCATGGAATTTTACGCCACCGGAAAGACTCACCTGCTCGACCGCTATTCCGAAACGTGCCTGCGACGCGTCTGGAAAGCCCAGCGCTTTTCCTGGTGGATGACGTCCATGCTCCACCGTTTCGACACCGACAACGCCTTCGATCAGCGCCGCCAGATCGCGGAACTCGACTACGTCACAAGCTCGCGCGCCGCCATGACCAGCCTGGCAGAAAATTACGTCGGCCTGCCATGGGATTGAGTAGGACGGGCTTCAGCCTGTCTGGTTTTGCGTTGCCCCCAACAAAATAAGCAGTCAAAACCAGACAGGCTGAAGCCCGTCCCACTTAGCTGAGCGGCCGGCCGCCATCCACGGGAATAATTGCACCGGTAGTGAAGGTGAGGTGCTTGATCGCGGCAATCACGGCGGAGGCCACTTCCTCGGGCGCGGCGAGACGCTTGAGCGGCGTGCGTCTCACTTGCTCCTCGAGCCACCGCTGGTCCATCGAGCGGATGAAGGCATTGTCGACCACGCCCGGCGCGATCGACACGACGCGAATTCGCGGCGCGAGCGCGCGCGCCAGCGACTTGGTCATGTTGTCGACAGCCGCTTTCGAGGCGCAATAAATCACGTTGCTGCCCATCGCGGTCAGCCCGGCAATCGAGGAAATGTTGACAATCACTGCGCCGCCGGGGTGTTTGCTTTTTTCAAGCAATGGGCGCAGCGCGCGCACGGTCGCGAACGGGCCGCGCACGTTCGTGGAAAGTATGTTTTCGATCAAGGCGTCATCGAGTGCGTCCAGATCGCCGTGCGGCACGAAGCGCGTTACTCCCGCGCAATTCACGAGGACATCGCAGACGCCGTAACGGCCGGCAATTTCCGCGGCAAAGGCAGCCAGCGCCGCGCTGTCGGTCACAGGCGAGGAGAGTGCTGCGTGGCCACCTCCAGGCAGGCTCGCGGCCAGCGCTTTCGCCTTCTCGGCGGAGCGGTTGTAGCCGACCACCACGCGCATGCCCTCGCGCGCCAGCGCGCCGCAGATGATCGTGCCCATGCTCCCCGCCCCGCCCGTTACGACGGCCACGCCACGATCTCTGTTAAGTGTTTTAGAATTAGATACTTGAGAACGATCCACTGTCGTGTGGTCCTTCTGGCGATTCGATCGGGGCTGGACTTTCTTGCGCGAGGTCGCCATCGGCTAGGCGACCACTTTCACGCCGTAACGGCGCACGCGTAGGTCGGCCTGCTCCTTGTGCGCGGCAAAGCCTTCGAGCGCGCACAGCCGCGAGCAATATTCGCCCACCAGCGCGGCGGCCTCATCGGTAAGCACGCGCTGGTACGTGCAAGTCTTGATGAATTTTCCGACCCACAGGCCGCCCGTGTAGCGCGCCGCCTTCATCGTCGGCAAAGTGTGATTCGTGCCGATTACTTTGTCGCCGAAAGCGACGTTGGTGCGATGCCCGAGGAACAGCGCTCCGAAATTGGTCATGCGCTTCAGGAAATAATCCGGATCGCGCGTCAGCACCTGCACGTGTTCGGAGGCGATTCGATCGGCCTCCTGCACCATTTCGTCGAGCGTGTCGCACACGATGATCTCGCCGCAATTCTGCCAGGCTTGCCGCGCGATCTCCGCGGTCGGCAGCCACGAGAAAAGTTTCTCAATCGCCGCCGGCACGTCCGCCGCGAGCTTTGCGGAATTGGTGACCAGGACGGCGGGACTGCTCGGCCCGTGCTCCGCCTGTCCGATCAAATCGACAGCGGCCATTTCGGCGTCGCAGCTATCGTCCGCGAGGATGAGGGTTTCGGTCGGCCCCGCGAGCAAATCAATGCCGACGCGCCCGAACAACTGGCGCTTCGCTTCCGCAACGTAGGCATTGCCGGGCCCGACAAGCATGTCCACGGGCGCGATCGTTTCCGTGCCGAGGGCCATGGCGGCGACGGCCTGCACTCCACCGAACGCGTAAATTTCGTCCGCTCCGCCAAGATGCATGGCCGCGACGGTGGCCGCGTGCGGCTTGCCGCCTGTGGGAGGCGCGCTGGCGATGATGCGCTTCACGCCGGCCGCCTTGGCCGTCACCACGCTCATGTGCGCGGACGCGACCATCGGATACCGCCCGCCCGGAACGTAACACCCGACGCTATTCACCGGAATATTCTTGTGGCCCAGCACAACGCCGGGAATCGTTTCCACTTCCACGTCCTGCAGCGCGGCCCTCTGCTTTAACGCAAAATTGCGGATCTGCTCCTGCGCGAATCGAATATCGTCGACGACTTGTTGCGGCAGCGCACGTATGCAATCGGCAATTTCGC
>JBGQJJ010000055.1:0-11837 GCA_041498955.1 Terriglobia bacterium | reverse complement strand
GCCGCACCGCAACCAGCGAAAACTCGACAGCCGCGAAAAATCCATTCACGGCCACGAGAGCGAACAATCCGAGGAGTCGCAGCCCGATCAAATCAACAAGGTCCTCCGCCGGCTCATTCTAGCAGCCTCGGCACCTCGGCCAAAGGGACAGTACTCGTACACACGTGACTTATTGGCGGGGGCTTGGTAGCGCCGGCGTCCCGCCGGCAGTCTTGCGTCGCGACACGACCACAAAAAATGCCGGCGGGACGCCGGCGCTACAAAACCCCACTTTCTACGACGAAGCACGTGACCACCGATCTGCCTTCTCAAATCGGAGTCAAAAATCGGGGCTGGCGGGATGCAATCCCGAGCACTGCATAAAGCGGTTGTTTCGGTTCTCGCGCGTGCATTAGAATGTTGCCTCAATCCGCCGCCTGATTTTCGAGATGCGAGATGGCGGCGATCGACTTACTTTTGCGCGCATTGCCAGCGAACGTGAATCATGACAACCGTCAATCCTGCATCGACAAAAAAGCCCGAGGCCGCGAAGAAGCCTGATTTTGAGTACTCGCTCGCGCGCCTCGAAGAGATCGTCGGAAAACTGGAAAGCGCGAATCTGTCGCTCGACGAAGCCATGAAGCTGTTCGAGGAAGGCGTGCAGCTCTCGCGCGACTGCCAGAAATACCTCGAGCAAGCCGAGGGCAAAGTGGAAATTCTGCTCAAGAAAGCCGGCGGCGAGATGGCGGCGGAAGCCTTCGATCCCGAAGCCGAGGAAGATTCCTAACCGGTTGCGCCGCGAGCGCGCGCCCGAGCCGCCTTCCACCCGATGAACCTTCCCGCATTTTTCGAAGAAGACCGGGCCGCGGTGGACGCTGCCCTGGACCGGTTGATGCCCGGTGAAACTGCACAGCCTCCCTCGATTCACCGCGCCATGCGCTACAGCGTGCAGGCCGGAGGCAAGCGCGTCCGGCCGATCTTGTGTCTCGAATCGGCGCGAATTTTTGCCGCTGATGTGACATCCGTCCTGCCAATTGCCTGCGCGCTTGAATTCATTCACACCTATTCGCTCATCCATGACGACCTGCCGGCGCTTGACAACGATGACTTGCGACGCGGCAAACCCACCTGCCACAAGAAATTCGGCGAGGCGACCGCCATTCTCGCGGGCGATGCGTTGCTGACGCTGGCGTTCGAAACGCTTGCCAATGCGCCTATCGAACCAGCGCGGCGCGTGGCCATTCTTTCTCAAGTGGCCGCATCGGCGGGGACAATGAACGGCATGGTCGGCGGCCAGGTCGCGGACCTCGAAGCGGAAGGCCGCGCCATCCAGCCGGCCGACCTCGAGTATATCCACCGTTCGAAAACGGCGGCCTTGATTCGCGCGTCGGTTGTCGCCGGGGCGATTGGCGGCGGCGCGGATGACGAAGACGTGGCGCGCCTGAAGCGGTTTGGCGAAACGATTGGCTGGGCATTTCAGGTGGTCGACGACATTCTCGATGTGGAAGAGTCGTCCGCGGCCCTCGGAAAGACGGCGGGCAAAGACGCAGCCCAAAAAAAGGCAACTTATCCGTCGCTGTTCGGCTTGGAAGAGTCGCGCCAATTTGCGAAAGAGCTGGAAACCCGCGCGATGGGAGAGATCGAACCGTATGGCGGTCGCGCGGCGCGGCTGCGCGAGCTTGCCGAATTGATCGTTCACCGGCGTGCGTAGTTTGCTTTAGTAGGACAGACTTCAGTCTGTCGATTTCGTTCAAGCACGCCAGATCGGAACCCCGACAGGGTGAAGCCTGTCCTACTGGAACGTCTTGCCAACCAAATCCAAGTCCGCAAAAAAGAGGCTCGACCTGCTGGTCGTCGAACGAGGCCTCGCCGAATCGCGCGAAAAGGCGCAGGCCATGATCCTTGCGGGAGAAGTCCGCGTGAACGGGGAGCGAAGCGAAAAAGCCGGCGCGCAGATCGTCGAGGACGCGCGTATTGAGGTAAGCGGAACTTCGGCAAAATATGCCAGCCGCGGAGGCATAAAACTGGAGGGCGCTCTCGAAGATTTTGGAATCGACGTGGACGGGAAAATCTGCCTCGATGTAGGCGCGTCCACCGGAGGCTTCACCGATTGCCTGCTGCATCATGGCGCGCGCCGCGTTTACGCGGTCGACGTGACGCCGCAGCAGATGGCGTGGCGCCTGCAGCAGGATGAACGCGTCACGCAAATCAAGGCGAATGCGCGCAATCTTCGGCCGGAGCAAATTCCGGAACCCGCCGGCCTTGTGACCATGGATGTTTCATTCATCTCCGTCGCCAAGGTGCTTCCGGCAGTGGCCGCAGCCGCCGGTCCCCATGCGGAATACCTGATCCTGGTGAAGCCGCAGTTTGAGCTCGACCGCGGAGATATCGGCCGCGGAGGCATCGTGCGGGAAGCTGCGCTGCACGAACGCGCAATCGAACGCGTGCGTCAGGCTGCTCTTGCCGCTGGATTGCAAGTGGAGGGTGTCCGCCCGAGCCATTTGACCGGCGCGGAGGGAAACCAGGAGTTTTTCCTTCACGCGAGAGGGATCACTCCTCGGAGCTCAGGCAGTACGGAATAAAATTCATGGAAATGGAACCGTGCGACAGATGCTAAAGTAGAGATCGTTTTGGATGCGCTTCGATAAAACTAAAATGATCAAGACCGTCGGAATAATTTCCCGTCCGCGGCGCGAGGATATCGCTCGCGTCGTTCCTCCTCTCGTCGATTGGCTGAAGGCCCATGGCGCCGAGGTGACCTGCGATTCCGAGACGAGCGATTGTTTCGGACCGCTCGCTGTACAGACGCGGAAGCGCGAGGAACTCCCCGGCTGCACGGACTTGCTGATTGTGCTTGGGGGCGACGGAACCTTGCTTTCCGCGGCGCGGCTTGCGGCGCAGCGCAAAGTTCCCATTCTTGCCGTCAACCTCGGCGGCATGGGCTTTCTTACGACTGTTTCTCAAGACGAGATTTATTCGATCCTGGAAGAGATTTTCTCTGGAAAACACCGCGTGAGCGAGCGCGTGATGCTGGAAGCAGAGATTGTCCGCGCCGGCGCCGTCATCCGGCGGCAGATTGCGCTCAACGATGCGGTGCTCAACAAGGCGGCGCTCGCCCGCATCATGGATTTGGAATTGCGCGTCGATGGCGAATACGTCACGACGTACAAAGCGGACGGATTGATTCTCTCCACGCCGACCGGGTCCACCGCCTATTCCCTCGCGGCCGGAGGACCGATCGTGTACCCGATCGTGGAAGCGTTCGTTGTAACTCCCATCTGCCCGCACACGCTTACGAATCGCCCGCTGGTGATTCCCGATTCCGCCACGATCGAAGTGGATTTCAAGTCCGAGGATGACGCGGTTTTCCTGACGCTCGACGGGCAGGTGGGAATCGAACTGGCGCGGGGAGATCACATCCGCGTCCGCAAGGCTGCGGAAAAATTGCTCCTGGTGCGCCCCGCAAAAAAGACCTACTACCAAATCCTGCGCAACAAGCTGAAGTGGGGCGAACGGTAAAGCAAGAATAGCAACCACAGATGAATACAGATAAACACTGACAAAACCTAGAATCTATTCTTAATCACCTGCAGTGGGACCTTCCTGTTGTTTGATTCCCGTTCTCAATTTGGGGTTTTGATTTTATCAGTGTTTATCTGTGTTCATCTGTGGTTCCAATCTGCTGCTTTACTCGCCGCGAACTAGGTCGGCACGGGATTCGCGGCGGCGGATCGTTCGCATGCGGCTTCCCTCCACGAGAATCTCCGCGGGGCGCGGGCGCGAATTGTAATTCGAGGTTTGGACGGTGCCGTAGGCGCCGGCTCCCCATAGGACTAGCACATCCTTCGGCGCCACTTTTCCGAGCGGCCAATCCTGGAGGAAGCAATCGCCCGATTCACAAACGGGGCCGACGATGTCCGCGCGTGCGAGTGGTCCGGGCGCGCGATGAGCGCGCGTGATGGGATGTGTCGCATCGTACAGTACGGGCCGCACGAAATCGTTCATGGCGGCATCCACGATTACAAAATTCTTGCCGCGATTCTGCTTGGTGTACAAGACTTGCATCAGAAGAATGCCCGCGGGGCCGATCAGCGATCGGCCCGGCTCGATCAGCAAGTGGCAACCGAGCGGCCGGACGAGGCGCGCGAGTTCCGCGGCCCAGACCGCTTTTTCCGGCGGCTGCTCCGACGTATAGCGGATGCCGAGTCCGCCGCCGCAATCGAGGTAGCGAAGCGCGATGCCGGCGCGGGCAAGCTCACGCACAAATCCAGCCAAACGTGTCAGAGCACGCCGGTGGGGAGTGAGCGTCACAATCTGCGAACCGATATGCGCGCTGATTCCCTGCCAGTCGATCCAGCGAGATTTGCGGAATTGAAGGTAGAGGCCTCGCGCCGTCTCCCAGTCAATCCCAAATTTGTGACGATGGTGTCCGGTGGCGATGTGCGGATGGCCGCCGGCTATGACGTCCGGATTGACGCGGATGGATGCTGCGGGGCGCACGCGCAGCCTGGACGCCTCTGAAATCAATATTTCAAGTTCCGCAGGAGACTCCACATTGAAAAGAAGAAGCCTCGCGCGCAGTCCCTCCCGAATTTCCTCGCGGGATTTCCCAACGCCGGAAAACACGATTCTGTTTCCCCGTACGCCGATCCGCTGCAGGCGATAAAGCTCACCGCCCGAAACGATGTCGAATCCGCTTCCGAGCGCTGCAAACACGCGCAAGATGCCAAGATTCGAATTGGCCTTCATCGCGTAGCAAATCGTGTGCGGAAGCGCGCCGAACGCGGCATCCATGCGCCGATAGGCTTGCTCGATGCTCGCGCGGCTGTACAGATACGCGGGCGTTCCGAATCGTTTCGCGGCCGCGGCGACGGATACACCTTCGCAATAGAGTTGCGATCCCCGATACGAAAACCCGGGAGTATAGCTCGCCGGGTCGACAACACCGGCGGAGCGGGACGCGCGCGAATGCACAGACGCGGCGCTCACTTGACTTTCATCACCACCAGCGTGCGATCGTCCGTGATGGCGCCTCCTTGTGTGAATTGCTCTACTTCCTCGAGCAAGCGGTCGGCAAGTTCGCTCGAACTCAATTTCGCATTGGCGGCCAAAAGATCTTTTATGCGGCCGGTACCGAAGAATTTTCCCTCCCGGTTGGCCGCCTCGGTCAGCCCGTCGGAAAAGAAGAGCAGGATATCGCCCGATTTCAGGCGCACGCTCCATTCCTCGTATGTCGCATCATCGAAAATACCGATCGGGAATCCCGAAAGCTTAATCTGTTCGACGTGCGCATCTTTCCATAGCAATGGCTGCGTCTGTCCCGCGTTCGCTATACGAAGCATGTGACGCGCTTTTTGCCAGGTGGCAAAGCAAATCGTCATGTAGCGGCCTTCCACGCGCCGGTCACACACCAATTGATTGAGCTGGCGGAGAAGCTCCGCGGGCTGGAGTTTGTGCGGAGAGAGACTGCGCAAAATTCCGGTGGCTACGGCGCCGTAGAGCGCCGCGGCGCTTCCCTTCCCGCTGACGTCTCCCAAAGCGACGCCCAATTGTTGCGTCCCGTAAGAAAGAAAATCGTACAGGTCGCCGCACACTTCCCGCGCGGAATGGATTCGCGCGGTGATGTCGAGGCCGTAATCGGTGTCGGGTACTGGCCGCAAGAGAGCGGTCTGCAGACGCTGCGCGGCGGTGAGCTCGCGTTCCATGCGCGCCTCATCTTTCGCCAGCTTCTCGTACAAGCGCGCGTTTTCGAGCGACACCGCCAGGTGCGCCGCCAGGATCATGAGTGTTTGCTCGTGGTCTTCGGTGAAATAATTGACCTGCGGGCTTTCGAGATCGAGAACGCCCACGACGCGGCCCTGGTAGAGCATTGGAATCGCCAGCTCGGACCGGGTTTCCGGGTTGACCATGATGTACCGCGAATCGAGGGTCACGTCGGGGACGCGAACCGGCAGTTCCGTGGCGATCGCCGCTCCTACAATTCCTTCGTGCGGAGTCACCCGCAGCTTTCCCTGTGCGCTCTGGCCGTATTTCACATCCAGGCGGTGCCGATACAAATTCGCCGCCTCGTCATACAACAGGATTCCCAAAATCTGATAGTCGATGACGCGCTTGACCAGTTCCGCGGCGCGGCGCAGCAGTTCTTCCACGGCGAGAATGGAATTCGCCTCGCGGCCCACTTCGTTCAGAACCAGCAGCGTGTCGGCCTGGCTGCGGACGCGTTCAAAGAGCCGCGCGTTTTCGATGGCAATCGCCAGACGGCTGGCCATCAACGTCAAGACGCTTTGCTGATCGCGCGTGAAGTAATCGAGTTGCGTGCTCTGGATGTCGAGCACGCCGATCGCTTGCCCCTTCACCATGAGGGGAATCACCATCTCGGAACGCACGGAATCGATGATGTTGATGTACCGGGGATCCTCGCGAACGTCCGGCACGCGCACCGCGCGGCCCGTCGCCGCCGCCGTGCCCGTGATTCCCTGTCCGATCGGGATCACCCAATCCTTGCCGGCTTCCTCGCCGTACCCGATGGTGAAGCGGTGGTAAAGCCTGTGCATCGATTCGTCGACCAGCAGAACGCTGAAGATTTCATAGTCGATCAGGCGCTTCACGAGCGCCGCGGTTTTGCGCAACACTTCGTCGAGGTCGAGCGAGGAATTGATTTCCTCGCCGATTTCGACCAGCGTCGCGAGAACTTCCGCGGGAACGTTAAGCGGCGATGGGGCCTGTGCGGGTTCCATGAATAAATTGTGATCGTGAAGTGCGCTCAAGACTGCCAGGAACGCAGCGCCACTCCCCAAGAACCAATTAGTATAGCAGGTGGAGATTATGCCCTTGTGAAAAACCGATGATTGGACCGGCTTCTGCGCCGGGGAAAAAAGATTCCAGCGGCAAAAATCAATAGGAATTTGACGTAGGAGCGCCCGAGGCAACGGCGTGTGGAGGCGGCGAACCTGCCGCTTGCTCCATGATTTTGACGCTGGCGCTGGCGCCGATCCGCGTCGCGCCCGCGCAGACCATTTTTTTGAGGTCGTCAAATGTGCGCACGCCGCCCGAGGCTTTTACGCCAATCTCCGACCCCACCACGGCGCGCATCAACGCAACGTCCTCGGCCGTGGCGCCGCCGGTGCTGAAACCAGTCGAGGTCTTGACGAAATCCGCGCCGGCCCTTTTGCTCGCGAGCGCGGCGCGCACCTTTTCCTCGATGGTGAGCAGCGAAGTTTCAAAAATAACTTTGCAGATGGCGCCGCCCCGGTGCGCTACCTCGACAACCCCGCGGATATCGGATTCCACCACGTCATCGTTCCCGGATTTCAGCGCGCCGATGTTGAGGACCATGTCGACTTCCTGCGCGCCCAGCTTGATCGCTTCTTCGGCCTCGTGAATTTTTACCTTGGGAAGCGTCGCGCCGAGGGGAAATCCGATCACGGTGCAAACTTTGACTTTTGTGCCGTGCACCAATTCCACGGCCAGCGGCACGTTCCAGGGATTGATGCAGACCGACGCAAATCCAAAACGCACGGCTTCCTGGCAGAGCTTTCGAATATCTTCGCGCGATGCTTCCGGTTTCAGGAGGGTGTGGTCGATCAGGCCCGCAAAGCCGGCTTCCAATTCCACGACCGACGGGCCGCAGGAAATGCGGTCGGCGCCGGCTTCGACGACGGCGCGGGTTTTTCTGGCGCATTTCTCGGCGCAGTTCAGGTCGCAATCCGGGCAAATTTCGGCGTCGCCTACGGCGCCTCGAGCGATCGCCGTTCCGGGCGCGCCGAGGTAGCGCACCACCTCTTCGGTGACAACACGTACGACCTGTTCAAATTCGACCTGATCCACTCGCTCAGCCCTGTTCGAATCGCCGCAAAGAATTCAAGAATATTAGAGCCTATTGCATAACCTCGCAACAAACCCCGCCTCTGAAGAGGCGGGCTACAGCAACCCGCCGTTGGTTGCACAAGTGCTGTGGCCCGGGTCTTCAGACCCGGGGGTTTTCGCCGCTGCTTTTAGTGCTTGGCGGACCGTTCCTCGATGCTGCGAATTTTGTCCACGCGGCGCTGATGGCGCCCTCCCGCGAAGGGCGTGGAGAGCCACAACGCGACAATCTCCCGAGCGGCTTCCGGGGCGATCAGCTTGGCGCCCAGCGTCAGCACATTCGCGTCATTGTGCTCGCGGCTGTTGCGCGCCGTCGCGCGATCATAGCATAGCGCCGCGCGCACTCCGGGGACCTTGTTGGCGGCAATCGAGCTGCCGATCCCCGCGCTATCGAGCACGATGCCGAGCCACGCTTGCCCACGCGCGACCGCGTTTCCGACCGCTTCAGCGAAGTCGGGATAGTCCACAGCTTCCGCGCTGTCCGTGCCAAGATCAAGAACCTGGTAGCCCCAATCGCGGAGATAGCCTTTCAGTTGTTGCTTCAGTTCGAAGCCGCCGTGATCGGCGCCGATCGCCACGACTCGGGCGGACTTTTCCGGCGCGCTTTCCGCGAGAGTTGCGCCGGAGGTGGATTCGGGCCCCGGCGCCGAGGCAACGCGGAACGTGATCCCGCGCCGCTCAGCCTCTTCACGCGCGAGAGGAGTGATGAGCGTATCTTCCGTAATGGCAAGCTCGCCATTCTGCGGGACGCGCTCCAAATCCGCGGCGGTAATGAGAGGCTTCATGAAAATCGGGACGGATCAATTTGTTTACGGTCGGAATTCTCGTAGGACAGCCACTCTTGGCTGTCCGCTTTCGCTTTGCTGAAATTGCGAGGGACAGCCAAGAGTGGCTGTCCTACTAAACAACCTGATCCACTTCCGACTATGCGACTAGGATGGAGGCAATGAGAGAATGCACACATCCTTGAGATTGCGATAGCGCTCCGCATAGTCCAGCCCATATCCGACGACAAATTCATTCGGTATCTGAAATCCAATGTAGTCCGCCTTGACGTCTTTCTTGATGCGCCGCTCCGGCTTGTCCAGCAGCGCGGCGATCTTCAACGAATTCGGCTTGCGCTGCTGGAGTACGCGCAGCAGGTACCCGAGAGTGAGTCCTGTATCCAAAATATCCTCGACCACAATGACGTTGAGGCCCTCGATGCTGGTATCGAGATCCTTGTTCAGTCGCACCTGGCCGGAAGTCTGGCTGCCATGCCCGTAACTGGAAACGGACATAAAATCGAGCGACACTTCGACGCGAATATGGCGTATCAAATCCGAAAGAAAAATGGCGGCGCCCTTGAGGACGCCGATCAGGTGAACGCGCTGGCCCTTGTAGTCCTTGGAAATTTGAACTCCCATTTCGCGAACGCGCTTCTGAATCGCGCTGCTGCGCAACAGGACCTTCAGATGTTCCTGCCCATGACCTTGCACCGTGAATCCTCTCCGCCGAAGTAGGACAGGCTTCAGCCTGTCTGGTTTTTGTTTGGCACGTCGCGAAAGGCAGACAGGCTGAAGCCTGTCCTACTGTCTAGTTGGAAGCGGTTACTCTAGCGCAGGGAGTGGGAAAGCTCAAGGCGGGGAGAGATTGTTCCCTCAATGGCGTGCCGGATGAGATTGCTTCGATTGTCGCGTCGTGGCACCCTTGAGAACACTTATGACATTGGCGAATGAAGGTTGGAAGGACAAGCGCGTCATTGTGACGGGCGGCGCTGGATTCATCGGCAGCGTGTTGGTCTGGGAGCTCAATCGCCGGGGCTGTTCACAAGTGGTGATTGCGGATTATCCGGCGCAGCGCGAAAAATGCGCCAATCTCGCCGGTTTGCGCTACACGGAAATTATCGAACCTGCGGAACTGCCAGCGCGGCTCGCGTCCGGATCGATGGGAAAGCTCGACTGCATTTTTCATCTGGGCGCGTGTTCCTCCACGACGGAAACGAACGAACAATATCTGCGCGAAAATAATTACGAGTATTCGCGCAACCTCGCGGAATGGGCGCTGGGAGCGGGGGTGCGTTTTGTCTACGCTTCCTCCGCGGCGACTTACGGAGATGGCAGCGCGGGGATGGACGATTCGGATCCGCGCCAACTGGAGCGCTTGCGGCCGCTGAATCTGTACGGCCAATCTAAACAGTGGATGGATCTGCACGCCTGGAGGGAGGGATGGCTCGACCGCATTGTGGGACTGAAATATTTCAACGTCTTCGGTCCCAACGAGCACCACAAGGGGGACATGCGCAGCGTGGTCTGCAAAAGCTACTCCGACGTGCTCAAGACCGGCGTGATTCAGCTTTTCAAGAGCTATCGTCCGCAATATCGGGACGGCGAGCAGCGGCGCGATTTTCTGTACGCCAAGGATGCTGTGACTATGACTCTGCAATTGGCGGCTAATCCCGCGGCGAACGGCATATTCAATATCGGTTCAGGAGAGGCGCGCACGTGGAATGATTTGGCTCGCGCCGTTTTCGCGGCGCTGGGCCGCGAGCCGCGCATCGAATACATCGATATGCCAGAATCAATTCGCGACAAGTATCAGTATTTTACGCAGGCTGACGTGCGCAAGCTGCTCTCCACCGGCTACGATCAGCCGATTACTTCGCTTGAAGGTGCCGTGCGCGATTACGTTGTGAATTATCTTGTGCCCGGGCGGACGATTGGCTCTGAGTAGCAGACGCTTCAGCCTGTGGGTTTCGCTGGCCCCATACAAAAGAGAAAAACCCACAGGCTGAAGCGTGTGCTACTGGACTACCGCCGCTTCAGCGTCACTGGAATTCCATTCCTGGGGCGCAGCGTGACTGTGGGCTGCATCTTGACCGTTTGTCCGGGGGCGATTTGGATGCGGAATTGTTGCGCGATTGCGGCGAGGAGTAACACCGCTTCCATCATCGCGAATCCCGCGCCGATACATACCCTGGGCCCTCCCCCAAATGGAAAATAGGCAAAGCGCGGCAATGATTCGGCGCGCGGATCGTTCGCGCTCCAACGATCCGGATTAAACCGCTGTGGTTCCGGAAAATATCGAGCGTCTCGGTGCAGGATGAGCTGCGAGATCAGGACGTTGGTATCCGCGGGCAACTCGTATTCGCCAAGGCGGAAAGGAGCCAGCGCGCGCCGCCCGATCACCCAAACGGGCGGGTACAGGCGCATCGATTCCCGCAGCACCATGTCCGTGAAAATCAGCCGCGGCAAATCAGCCGGCGTGGGATTTCTTCCGCCGAGCACGCGCCCCAATTCCTCAACGAGCTTTTCCTCTACTTCCGGGTTCTGCCCAAGGAGGAACCACGTCCAGGAAAGCACATTCGCGGTGGTCTCATGCCCGGCGAGGAACAGGGTCATGATTTCGTCGTGGAGCTGACGATCGGTCATGCCGACGCCTTCGTCGTCCTGGACTTGCAAGAACACGCTGAGCAAATCTCCCGACATCTGTCCGCTGGCGCGGCGCTGCTCGATGATGCCGTAGATCACTTTGTCGAGGCGGCCGACGGCGCGCTTCAAAAGTTGCGACGTCGGGAGAGGAACCCATGTGGGCAAGAGCAGCGCAAGCCCCGCCTGGCGCAGGAATTTACCCATGAGAATACTCAGCGCGGCGTCCACGTCTTCCGCCTCGCGCGACACATCGGCGTCGAACAGCGTCTTGGCCACGATGCCCAGCGTGAGATGCATCATGGCTTCATGGATGTCGAGCGTCTGCCCGTCGCTCCAGGACGACAGCATGCGCTGCGTGTGTCCCGTCATGATGTCGGCGTAAGCCGCGATTCGCTCCTGGTGAAAGGCGGGCTGGATGAGTTTGCGCTGCCGCCGCCAGAATTCGCCTTCGCTCAGAAGCAGCCCGTTGCCAAGCACCCGGCGCATCGCGCGGTAGTCCTTCGATTTGACGAAATTGTTGTTTTGCGTGACCAGGACCGATTCGATGTAGTCCGGCCGGTTCACAAAGCAGGCCGGCACGCCCAG
>JBGQJJ010000054.1:0-12146 GCA_041498955.1 Terriglobia bacterium | reverse complement strand
TCGCGCAGGCAGTAACTCATTTTTTGGGACGTTTTAGTTCGGCGCGGCGATGGTTTCGGTAGCGCCGGCGTCCCGCCGGCTCTTTGCCTGGACGTCGAAAATTGCCGGCAAGATGCCGGCGCTACGTGTCTATGTCGCGAACCAGTCGTGCCGATTACTTTGAGGGAGTATCGGCGAGGTCGATCTCAAAAAAGAAGAGGGCTTTGTTGTCCGTCATGAAGGCGAGATCCGGGATGTAAAGGTGCGAATTGCGAATCGCGCTAAAGTCGTGGTTCAGATCGAAGAAGAGGAATCCGTGAGTGGTGGCATGAGGCGGCAAAACATCGGTGCCGAGGGCAACGGAACGAAGCGTGGTGGTCATCTCGGTCCAATCCTTGCTATGGCCCGAACTGGATGAGGAACCCGGGAACGGGAATGGACGATGCGCTCGAATATTGGAGTTGGCCGTCAAGAGCGTGCGATCGGCTACCTCTTCGGGAGAAAGGGCGCCCAGACGCTGGCGATCCTGGCCGGGCTGAGAAATAACCAGTTGGATCGTTCCTGTATTAAGCCGAATCGGCACATTATTGTCGTTCCGGAAATAGACGTCTATCGCCACGATGCCGGCGGCGTAGAAAGAATCCTTGCCGAAGACTTCCTTGCTATAGCGCGCAGCACGGATATAGGGGTCGGCAACGATGGTCAGGTCCTGATGCGCGTCGCGGGTTGGCAGCGACATAGGGTCGGGAGGCGCGCTTTGGCCTAGCGCGCTGAGAGGGAAGAGCATTACGATGGTAAGAATTGCGCGGAGCATGATCTGGTTGGCTATGATGCGCCTTCCCGGTGAAAGGTTCACTCCACTATTAATATGCCAATGCCAGCGGTGCGCCTATAATATCCGCTTTGCAGGCGGGATTGGGATAGTTCTGGATTTTTCCCGGACAGGAGACGGCCCGCCGAGGGCCTCTTGGGATGTATGCGCTCTATAGTCTGCTGACGGCCGCGGGGATGATCCTGCTCTCGCCGTATTTCCTTCTGCGCGGGTTGATCCATGGAAAATACCTCAGCAACATTCCGGAACGCCTCGGATGGAGGTTTCCGCCAGAACTATCTGGTGGCTCTGAGGGAGTGCGAGAAAGATCGGTCTGGATTCACGCGGTATCTGTTGGCGAGGTTCTTGCCGTGCTTCCACTCGCCGAGCAGTTGAAAAAAAGGTTCCCGCAGCGCCGCCTCGTCGTTTCCACTACCACGGTCACGGGCCAGAAGATCGCGCGCGAGCGGATGCCGTTTGCGGACGCGGTTTTCTACTTCCCCTTGGATTGGCGCGGCCCTGTCAGACGAGCACTCGTGGCGGCTCGCTCGGCTGCGGTGATCATCGTGGAGACCGAGATCTGGCCCAATTTTCTGCGCGAGTGCCGCCGCGCGCAGGTGCCGGTCATTTTCGTGAACGGGCGGCTGTCGGAGCGCTCATTTCGTGGCTATGGCCGGGCACTTTCGTATTCCGCGGGCGCTCTTGCGGGATTCCTGAAAAAAGTTTTGAACGATGCAGCGCTTTTTCTGATGCAAAGCAAAGAGGATGCAGCGCGGCTGATTGCTTTGGGCGCGCCGGGCGAGCGAGTCCTCGTCACCGGCAATCTCAAATACGATCTTGCCGAGCCAAAAGAAAACCCTCTTTCCGCCTGGCTGGAGGCCGAACTTGCAAAGAGTAATCGCTGTCCGGTCATTATTGCCGGGAGCGTGCTTGCCGATGAAGAGGCCCCTGTCCTGCGGGCGTTTGCGGACGTCGAGCGCGAATTTCCACGCGCGCTCTTGATTCTCGCGCCGAGGAAGCCGGAGCAATTCGACAATGCGGCGGCAATCGTCGCCGAGTCGGGGCGAAAATTGCTGCGCCGCCGCGACCTCCTACTGAACGGAGCCGGAAGCGCCATACTTTCTGAACCAGTTAATGTATTTTTGCTGGACAGTCTCGGCGAGCTTGCCGGATTGTATCGCCTTGCCGATGCCGTGTTCGTGGGAGGCTCGCTCGTTCCCGGCGGCGGGCACAATATCCTCGAGCCGGCGGCCTTCAGCAAAGTTCCGATCTACGGCCCGTCGATGGAGAATTTCCGCGAAATGTCGGGGAATTTTCTTGCAGCGCAAGCAGCGATCCAGGTGAACAGTTCCGAAGAACTGGGCGCCGCGTGGGCAGGTTTGCTTCGGGAACCGGAGCGTGCCGCTCGCATGGGGACTTGCGCGCGGGAATTGGTGGACAAGAATCGCGGCGCGACGATTCGTGTTCTGGAGCACATCGAGCGTGTCGTTGGTCCGGATCGGGGCGGAAGGTGAAGCGTTCTCCGGGATGGCTTCGCCTGCTGTGGCCTCTGTCGCTCGCCTATTCCTTGATGGCACTCTTGAAAACCTGGTGCTACGCGCGGGGCATTTTCCGAACGCGCAAGTTGCCGGGGACCGTGATCGGCGTGGGAAATCTGACGGTCGGGGGGACTGGAAAAACCCCGATGGTGTTGGCGATCGCGGAGCGTCTCGCCGAGGAAGGGAAGCACGCGGCGATTCTAACGAGAGGGTATCGAGGGACGGCGAATTCCAGTGCGAGTGGCCTTCCGCAGAGCGACGAGGTGGCATTGTTGCGCGAGCGGCTCGGGGGAAAGGTTCAGCTTGGCGTCGGAGCGGACCGGTACAAGAGCGGCATGGTCCTGGCGAAACACGGAATCGATTGGTTCGTGCTGGACGACGGATTTCAGCAATTGAAACTGTCACGCGATGCCGACGTCGTTCTCGTGGACGCGACCGATCCATTTGGCGGAGGCATGGTGCTGCCCGCGGGCCGTTTGCGCGAGCCGCTCTCTGCGCTGCGGCGCGCGGACATTGTGGTCATCACGCGAAGTGTGCAGGCGCCCTCGCCCGCCATTGAAGCGATCGTCCGCCGGAACACGAGTTGCCCCATCTTTTATGCCTCCACTCGCCTGGACAGCGTGCTGCGTGTTCCCAGGCTTGACGTGGCCTTACCGCAGCAGGATTGGCGGAAGGCGCGATTTTTGGCGTTTTGCGGAATTGGGAACCCTGCCGCATTTTTCGAGGACTTGCGCCAGTGGGGATTTCAGATCGTTCAGCAGCGCAGCTTTTTGGATCATCATGCATACACGGTCCGGGAGGCGGCGCAGCTGGAGCAGGCTGCGTCCCATTGCGGCGCCGATGCGCTGCTGTGCACGGAGAAAGATGTGTGGAATCTGAGGAACGTGCAGTTCACGGCGCTTCCCGTGTATTGTTGCCGGATTTCCTTTGATCTGCCTGAACTTTTTTGGAGCGCCATTACGGAAGCGGTGGGGCGCGGGAAAGCGGGCGAGGCGCGATGAAAATTCTGGTTCGCGCTCCGAATTGGGTTGGCGATGCGGTGATGGCAATTCCGGCTTTGGAAGCCATCCGCCATTCGCACGCAGCCGACAAGATTTGCGTTTTGGCGCGGCCTGTTGTCGCGGACTTGTTTTCAGGACAACCGTTTGCGGATCGAATCCTGCCATACGATTTTCGCGGACGACACGGGGGCTGGGTCGGCCGTGAAACGCTCGTTGCCGAGTTGCGAAAAGAAAAGTTCGACGTCGCTGTGCTCCTGCAAAATGCGTTTGAAGCCGCGTGGCTGGCGTGGCGCGCGGGGATTCCCGAGCGTATCGGATATGCACGGGACGCGCGCGGACCGCTGCTAACGAAAGCGATTCGGGTTCCGCACGAGGGCGAGATCTCCAAACACGAATCGCATTACTATCTCGAATTGCTGCACCGTGCGGGATGGACCGAGGCCTCGCTGGCGATTTCGCCCATTCGCTTGCGCGTTTCCGATGCGGCCCGCGCAGCCGCGGAATCCGCGCTGCGCAGCGCGGGCGCAAGAGAAAACGCATGGCGCTGCGCGATAGCTCCCGGCGCTTCCTACGGCGCGGCCAAGTGCTGGCCGCCGGAGCGATTTGCGCTCCTCGCGGATCGCCTGATTTCGGAATGCGGCGCCGATGTGATATTTTTTGGCACGGCGGGTGAAAAAGAAATCGCATCCCGCATTCGCTCGAATATGAAGTCGCGCGCGATTTCCCTGGTGGGAGAGACCTCCATGCGCGATGTGGCGGCGCTGTTTGCTTCCTGCTCGTTATTTATCGGCAACGATTCCGGAGCCATGCACGTGGCCGCGGCCGCGGGCCTTCCGGTCATCGGGATTTTTGGGTCGACCGATCCGGAGGGCACTGCTCCTGTGACGGAACAATTTACTTTGATTCGCGAGGCTGTTTCCTGCAGCCCGTGTTTTTTGCGGCGGTGTCCGGTGGATCATCGTTGCATGACGCGAATTTCCGTGGATTCCGTGTTCATCGCCGCGACGCGCTCTAAAAATTCTCCAAGGAATCTTTCCGTTCGGAGCACCGGGAATGTCTGAAACGCGACTTTTGCGCCCCGCCGTCTTTCTGGACCGCGACGGCACGATCGGCGAGGAAATGGGCTATGTCAATCACATCGACCGCTTTCAAATTTTCCCGTTTGCAGCCGAAGCGATCCGCCAATTGAATCAGGCGGAAATCCCGGTGATCGTCGTAACCAACCAGTCTGGCATTGCGCGAAACATTTTTCCGGAATCGCTGGTGCACGAAGTCCACAAGAAGATGGTTTCGGAGCTGGCGGCCGGGGGCGCCTGGATCGACGCGATCTACTTCTGCCCGCATAAGTCGGAAGACGTCTGCGAATGCCGCAAGCCGAACCCTGGTTTGCTCGAGCAGGCGGCGCGCGAGCACGCGTTGGATTTGACCGCCTCATGGGTCGTTGGCGACCGCTATGCGGACCTCGAGATGGGCCATGCGGCCGGGGCGCGCGGAATCCTGGTGATGACCGGATACGGCCGCGGGGAATACGAATTGCATCGCACCACCTGGCCCAGGCAGCCCGACGCCGTGGCCGGCAATTTAGGGGACGCGGTGCGCCAGATTCTTCAGAATGGCGCCGGTGCGCCGCGTCGCAATGAGTAAACGCGAGGAGCGTTTCCTGGTCGTGCGCCTGACTGCGCTGGGCGACATTCTGCACACGGTTCCAGCGGTTGCCGCGCTCCGAGCGGCGCATGCGAGCGCGAAAATCGATTGGGTGGTCGAACGGAAATGGGCGCCGGTGCTGGAGGGTAGCCCGGCGATTAACGATGTGATTCCATTCGATCGGCGATCGGTGTGGGGCGCGCTCGAGTGCGTCCAGCGCCTGCGAGAAAATCGGTACACGTGCGCGATCGATTTCCAGGGTCTCTATAAGTCATCCATACTCGCCGCTCTTTCCGGCGCCGGGCGCCGCATCGGTTTCGAGCGCCGCTGGGCGCGCGAAGAGGGTGCGGCCATGTTCTATACCGAGCGCGTGATCCCCACCGGGAGCCACGTTGCCGAGTTGAACTATTCCTTGGCGGAGCGGGCCGGAGCATCGCGGCCCGCGACGCCGGCGTATCCACTGCGTGTCCCGGCGGGTGGAGCGGCATCCATTCGCGCGCGACTGCATGAACTTGGAATCAGCGGTGAATATCTCGTGGCCGGGCCCGGCGGAAGCTGGCGCGCGAAATGCTGGCCGGTGGAACGGTACGGTGAATTTTGCCGCGAGTTTGAAAAGAAAAATGAGATGCGTGTGTTGGTGATCCACGGTCCAGGTGAAAAATCCCTCGCGGAAGAAGTTGCACGCGCGGCAGCCCCCGCTCGCCCTGCGGTCATCGCGACGACGATCGAGGAATTGATGGGACTTCTGGCGCATGCGCGATGTTTGGTCGCGGCGGATTCTGGTCCTTTGCACTTGGCGGCGGCGCTCGGCACGCCGGTTGTCGGCTTGTATGGCCCCACCGACCCTGCACGCAATGGCCCATTTGTGCCCGGCGCGGTGATCGTGCACAAGGCGCGGCCGGAGGAGATCAGCTATAAACGGCGTTCGGATTACTCGGCGGCGATGTTGCGAATCACCGTCGAAGACGTGCTGGCTGCGACCGATACGCTTCTGAAGGCGCCTGCTTGAGCTCCACGACAAATTTTTGGATCCGGTGGCGAGTCCGCGTGGGATACCCGGTCGGCATCGTTGCGTTCTGGTTTGCCAGGCCACAAATGAATTGGCTGCTCTGCGGAGTGGGGATTGCTATTCTTGGGTTGCTCCTGCGCGGATATGCCGCGGGACATCTCCGCAAGCACAAGCAACTAGCGGTCTCGGGACCTTACGCATTCACTCGGAACCCTTTGTACTTGGGCAGCGTGATTCTTGCCGCAGGGTTTTCCGTGGCGAGCCACTCGTGGATTTCCACGCTCTTGCTGGCTGCTTATCTCGCGATTTTTTATCCTGTCGTAATTCGCAGGGAGCAATCCGAACTCAAGACGCTCTACGGCGCCGCATTTGTGGAATACGCATTGCAAGTCCCCGCATTCTGGCCACGCCTCTCGCCCGCTATGGCGTCGACGGAACGATTTTCCTGGCCCCTCTATCGGCAGAATCGGGAGTATGAAGCGGCCGTCGGCCTCGCGGTCGCGATGGCCATCCTGTGGATTATCATGCTGTCGCGGGGTGGGGCGTAGTAGAACACGCTTCAGCCTGTTGGGTTTCCCCAAGTATGAAGAAGAACTCCCAGTGGCAAAATCACGCGCTACGGCGCTGCGTTGAGAAACGAGCTCACGATCAGCCTGTGACCATCAGTACTCGCCGTGATGGCGCCGTCGCGATCGGTGCGATACACGCGCACATCCGCAGCTTCCAGCCGGCCGGTCACTTCGCGTGAAGGATGTCCGAAGATGTTGTCCCTCCCCACCGAAATCGCCGCGAACGCCGGGTGCGAAGCGGATAGAAATGGGTCGGTCGTGGAAGTCTTGCTTCCATGATGAGCGATCTTCAAGAAATTCACCCCGACGAGTTGTTCATCGGCGAGTATTTTGCGTTCCGACGGCCGCTCGATATCTCCCGCCAGCAGAAAGGATTCAGCGCCATCGGTCAAGCGCATGACGAGGGAATCGTCGTTCTTCGCGGACTGGCCTTCCGAAAGGTCATCCGGCCACAAAATATTCCCCGAGACGCCGTCTTCGGAGAATGCATCGCCTTGCTTCAGATGTCTGATGAGCACCCCGTGCGCTCGCGCCACCGCAAGGACTTGCCGGTAAGCGGCGCTTTGAATATCGCGGCCCACCCAGAATTCACCGACGCGAAAATTTTCAAATATGGCAGGCAGACCACCCAGGTGATCCTCGTGGGCATGCGTGAGGGCGACAATATCAATTTGCTTCAGCCCTCGCGACCACAAGTACGGCGAAACGACATCCTCGCCAACGTCAATCCCGGAGCGCATCCCGCCCGAATGAAAATTTCCAAGCTCGCCGCCCGCATCGACCAACATCGTTCGTCCGCGCGGGAAGGAAAGAAAAAGGCTGTCGCCCTGCCCCACATCGAGCACCGTCAATTCCAGACGCTGAGGCGCGAGGCGCGGCGAAAATGGATGCGTCGCGATGATGACAGCAGCGGCCACCAAAGCGATTGTGGCGATCGATGCCCACCAGACTTTCCAGCGCATACGAATGGCGGCGGATAGCGCGAACGCGAGCCCGACAAAGACGGCCATAAGAGCGATGGACGGCCCCGGAACGCGGTAGCTTGCGCCGTGCCAGCCCGCGAACCATCGCACAGCGACGTCGAGCATCGCGAGGATGAGTCCCAGAAGCTTTGACAGCCATACCGCGAGCGTGTGAGACACGAGTGAAGTGGCCAGCATGAGGAACCCAATCGGAACAGCGAATCCCGTCAGCAAAAGCGCTGGAACATTGGCGAATGGCCCTGCCAGGGCGACGCGATGAAAATAATAAGCAAGCGGAGGAAGCATCCCAAGTTGAAGGATGGCGGAAATGAAAATGATCTCCCAGAAATAGAGAGCGGCCCGAAAGGGACGCACCAGCAGGCCGGATCCGAAGGGCGCGGCAAAACGGGGCAGGTGCGCGGAGATCCATGCGACCGCGGCGCGCATCTCCAGCCGGAATTGAATTACGCGCGGGGCGTGCGATACATCGCGGGTTACGTCGGATAAGTGGTCGAGCGCCAGCCGGTACGGCTCGCTCGAACGCGCGATGCAGGGAACCGCAATCGCTCCGATCGTGGCTACGGCGGAAAATGACAAGAGGAAACTCGCATCGGTGATTTCCGAAGGCCGCGCGACGAGGATTCCCAACGCTGAAATAGCCGCCACGTTGAGCAGATCCATGCGTCGATAAATGAGCTTCGCGGACAGAAATACAGCCGCCATGAGAACCGCGCGCAGGATCGGCGGACGATCCTCGACAATGCTCACATACGCCGCAAGCGCAAGCAGCGTCAGGAGAATGCGCGGGAAGAGCCCGAGGCGCAGGCGCCGCCCTGCCCAAAGAAAAAACGCCGCGAGCGCACCGACGTGCAATCCGGCGAGGACCAGAACGTGGTAGACGCCCGTTTTCTGAAAATCGACCACGTGGTCGCGCTCCACGAAACTGCGGTCGCCGAGCAGCATGGCGCGAGCGAGCGCTCCCTCGTCCGGCCGGGATGCGAAAAGGTCGTTGAGCGAATTGAGAAAGCGGCCGCGCACGCGGGCAAACCGGTCGAAGAGAGTCAATCGCGGATGACCCACAATCGTTAGGAGTTGCCCATTCCGCAGCGAACCCTGCAGTTGGATGTTCTGGCGAGCGAGATAGCCGCGAAAGTCAAAGCTGCCCGGATCGCCAAAATTGCGCAAGGGACGCGCCCGGGCAAGAACTTCGACGCGGTCCCCGGCGCGGGCCGGAGGCGCCGCCGCGATCCCCGATTCCCCGCCGTAATACGTTAAGCGCAGGCCGCCGGCGACGGGCGTGACTCCCGCTGAGGATTCGACCTCCTCCAAATTGATTTCATAGCGCGTGCCCCACGGCAACGCGAGCGGATCGCCACGCAGTCGTCCACGCCAGCGCAAGGCTGTTTCCGCATCCAGTTTTCCTGTTTCGATAAGAGTACTGGCAAGATTTGGTGGCATGGACGCGCGTTCCAGATTTGACGCGGCCATGCCCAGCGATAGCCACGCTCCTGCCGCGAAAAGCGCGGCAGCTAGAATCCAATTTTGGCGGAGCGCGATGTACCCGAATAGAAGAAAGAGCAGCACCGCTGAGATGCAAATTCGAGGGCTTAGCAGGGCAAATGTCTTCAACTCAATCGAGAGGAGGATTCCTCCCGCGAAAAGGGCGACGGGGAAGAGGGAAGGAAGCTTCATGCGCGCCGTCTGAGCCGCACCAACACCTCCATATGATAGGTTTGTGGAAAAATGTCAAACAAATTAATGCTTTCGATCTCGTACGGTCCGGCATCATTCGTGCCAACCAGTTGCGCCAGATCCCGGCCCAAAGTGGCCGGATCGCAGGATACATAGTGAATGCGCGCGGGAGCGAGTTTCTTGAGGTGAACGAGCGCGTCCGTCTCCATTCCCGCGCGCGGTGGATCAACCACCACCAGGTCAGGCTTCTCATGCCACCGGGAAAGAAATCCTTCGACGGTAACGTTGCGTGAGGCTGGCGACGATCCGCCGCTCTCTTTCAAGTTGATCTCGAGGTCCTTCGCCGCGGCCGGATTCGATTCCACGCCGATCACGCGCTCAAATTGCCTGGCCAGCGCCACACTGAACAACCCCACGCCCGCGTATAAATCGAGCGCCAGGCGCCCGCGGTCCGTTCCGATCACGGCTTCGACGAGGGCTTCAATCAAAAAGCGATTGACCTGGAAAAACGAAAGATGGCCTACGCGAAAGGAATTTCCACCCACTTCATAAGTCAGATATCCCGGCCCCTCCAGATGAAATTTATCGGCGCGGCGATCCTGGATCAGAATCGATTCCACGTTCGGCAAGGATTGGCTCAGAGCGGTTGCGATCGATTCGGCAGAATCCGTGAGGCGTTCGGCGGAAAGATTCAGAAGAATCTTTTCGTCGCTGGAATCGGCGAAGGCTTCGATTTCGTCGATGGACGACAGGTCTTTGCCCTGCAAGGCAATCCGGCGCAATCCGGAGAACGTTTCGGCGAGACGCGGAGAAAGAATCGAGCATTCCGTGACGTCACAAAGCCTCGTGCTACCCATTTCGAAATACCCGATCGCAGCGCTTCCCGCGGAGCCGGCCTGATTGGTTCGAAGCTTCCATTGCGCCCGATTGCGATATCCAAACGGCGGCGAGGCGTGCGTCTCGATGGCGCCTGTCCACTGAATGCGGCCGATGCGTCCGAGCGTCTCGCGCAGAATTTCCGCTTTGAAGCGCTTCTGCGCTTCGTACGGCATGTGCTGGTACTGGCAGCCGCCGCAGCGTCCAAAATGCGGACACGGGGCCGGCACGCGTTCCGGCGAGGGTTCTACGACGTGTTCCAACCTGCCGCGAATGAATTTTTTTTTCCGACTGGAAGATTCAATTCGAACGAGCTCTCCCGGAAGGACCAGAGGCACAAAAACGGTGTGGCCATCATGATGCGCCAGGCCGTCGCCGCCATACACAAGTTTTTCTATTCGAACTTCCATTCGGGTCGCTTTCCGCTGCGGGGGGTGTGATCCTCGGCCGGGAGTCTCAGGTCAGGTAGAACAAACTCAGGCGAGGAAGATTATAGCGCTCCCAGAGGCGTTTCTGCATGTATTGCCGCTCGAGCTGCGCCAGTTGCGGGGAACTCATTTTTCGGCGGTGGGGCGCGAGTTGGTTGTCCATGTCGCGGCGGATCTCGAGAAGAAATTCTTCCGGCGCGCCAGCGACAAGGGCGGCGGTAAGCTTTTCTTCGATGACGGTCAGCCGCCGTTCCATATCCTCAAGTTCCAGCGCGCCGGGAGATTCCACGAGTGGCGACAAATCCGCAAGGCGCGCGCGCGCTTCTTCCACGCGCGAAGCGAGTTCCGGGTGCGTGGCACGCACGGCCGCAGATGCCGCCGCAAGGCGTTCGACATTTCTGTTGAAGAACGTCCGCAACGCTTCCCGTGAAAATATTTCTTCAGTCTTTTTCCCGGCTGTCGCGACGGGGCCTGTGCCCGCGGCGGTTTCCTTTTCTTCTTCCGCGGCATCGAGCACGGCATCGACGCAATAGGAGAGGCTTTTCAATTGGCGCCCGCCGGCAGCGCGGCGCGATCGCCCATAGCTTTCAAAGGCGCGATCGATTCCTTTCAGTACGGCGGACAGCGGAATGCCCGCCTTCTGCCACGTCTCGACAATGGCCCAGTCGAGCGGCGAAACCAGAAGATGAGCGCCGCGCTTCTGCCAGAAATATTCCTCGATTTCGGTGAAATAATTGAAGTAGTTCCGCTCGGCCATCGCTTCGTGGGAATTCAAGGTTGGCGTTTTCTTTCCTTCGCGGCGGAAAGAGGAATGGGCGATTTTTCCTTCGCCATTTTATTCCTCTCCCAAACGATCCGAAGCCCCTCCAGCGTGAGAAATTCGTCGATGATCTCGATGTGCCGCGAAGCTCGCGCGATCAGAGGCGCTTGCCCTCCGGTCGCAATCACGCGCGCCGTTTCACCGATCACGCCTTTGATGCGCGTGACGATTCCGTCCACCATGTCCGCGTAACCGTAGTAGAGGCCTGACTGCAGCGATTGCATCGTGTTCGTGCCGATGATTTTTCCGGGATCCTTGATCTCGACGCGAAATAAACGGGCGGCTCGAGAGAAAAGCGCTTCGGCCGAGATGCCGATGCCGGGAGCAAGCACTCCGCCCATGTACTCGCCACGCGCGGAGACCACATCAAAATTAATGGCTGTCCCGAAATCCACGACGATGCATGGACCGCCGTATTTGGTGAACGCCGCGACGGCGTTCACGATCCGGTCCGCGCCCACTTCCTGCGGGTTGTCGTACAGAACGGGCATGCCGGTCTTCACGCCCGGCTCGATGAACAGGGCCTTCACGCGAAAATACCGCTCGGACATTTCCTCGAGCGTGGAATTGAGCGGCGGCACAACCGAGCTGATAATCACGCCGCTGACCGACGACGGATCGATTCCCGCCAAAGTAAAAAGTTCCCGTGTGAGGATGCCGTATTCATCGACCGTCTGGTCGCGCGCCGTCGTGAGCCGCCAGTGGGCCACGAGTTCCGCGCCGCGGAAAAATCCGAGGACCGTGTTCGTGTTTCCGACATCCAGCGTCAGCAGCATCAATCCGCCTCGGAAAGAGTTCCCGCAATGACCGGTAAAAT
>JBGQJJ010000053.1:0-12166 GCA_041498955.1 Terriglobia bacterium | reverse complement strand
TGGAGAAGGATCGGCACCGCCGACTTGCCTCCCTCGATGTGCCATACCGGGATCTCGGAAAAGTTCGACCACAGGCCACGGCCTTTCCACCCAGCCTTCGGGTCGTCGATGCGCCCATCGAGCCCGCGCGAATAGAAACCCAGCGGATAAGGCACGCGCAGGACGACCCACTTCCCGGTTTCCGGCTGCAGAACGAGAAGTGAATCCGAGTTAGTGCCTGTCGCGATCGGAACGTTTTTGCCAAGGCCGAGGGTGTCGAAGCGGTCGACCCAGTTGTAATAGGGATAGTCCGCGCTGCCCACGTCGGTTCCCTTCAACAGGGGGCCCGGCAGGTGATACATCGTCCAGCCTTCAGGGCATTGCTGTCCCGTGGCGGTGGGCCCGCTCCGGACGGCGCACTTGCGGCGGTCGAAGCTGGCCAGGTGCCAGCTGCCCGCAAGGGAAGTCCAAACGATGCCGTTACTGTCGATGTCGACTCCGTGCGGAAAAAATCCCTGATTGCCGGCAGCACCCGTATTTTCGTACGGCGGCTCGTAGACCTCGGTGCGGCAGGTCGCCGGGGGATTTGAACCGCGATCGACGCGGACGAGTTTCCCTGGCACGCCTACTGCGGAATACCACGCGCTGCCGTCGACAGGATTCACCGCCAGGCCGTACGGAAAGCCCGCGACGGCGTTGTCAGTCTTCCAATCGAATTTTCCATCACCCCGCGTATCGATGTGGGCGGGGCACCATCCCTGCGCCGCCTGTTCGTCGTGGGTCTCCTCGTACAGGCGCGTGTTGACCCAACCCACGGCGCCCTCTTCTCCGCTGAAATACAGGGTATTGTCTTTATCCTGCGCGAACTGGAGGTGATGCGTGCCGAAACAAGTGTCGATCATGGTCCACTTTTTTGTTTCCGGATCGTACATGGACAGTTGCCTAATGCTTACGTCGAGCGGGTCGTACTTTGCAAAAATATTGTTCGAACCTTCCTTGCAGTAGGCCGGATCAACCTTGCTTCGAATGGAGGACGTCACCCACACGCGTCCTTTTGCGTCCATCATCGGGTTGTGGGGACTGTTCGTAGCGGTCCAAATCACTTGCTCGCCAAAATAGGGTGAGGGAAAACCCACTTCCAGCGACATGAGATACGGCGCAATCTCTTTTTGGTCCACCCGCGTCGGGATATCGATATGGCTGGACTCGTTCGTCAGGGGATTTTCAACCTCAAGCGTCCCCGCGCCTTCCGAGGTTGCATATACGAGGCCGTGCGGATTCACCGTGGGGTCGCGCTTGTCGGTGGTCATCTCATCGTGGACCCAATCGGATGGGCCCCGTCCCCATTCCCATTCCGTGATAACCACGTTTCTCTCGATGCCCTGGGGCCGCGGCGGGACGGGTGGCAAAGCCCCGGCCGCGATCCGGTCGCTCCAATCGGAAAGCATGGCCAGCGCCCGGTCGTGGGGAAGCTGGTTTAGAGCTGTGGCCATCAGCGGCCCTCTCTGGCCGGACTTCAAGCGGCGGTCCCAGGCGGCCGCCGTGGAATCGAACGTTCCCAGGCTCGATTCGATTTCGCGCGTGAATTTGTCTCCGAGCTGATGGCACTGCGTGCACGTCCTCATGGCGAAGAGCCACTCCGCCTGGTTGTGAATTCCGCCGGAAAGCACGCTGGCCTGACCATTTTCCCGGCGACCGCGCTGTGGGGCGGAATTACGTTCCGGCTTCAGGAACGGAAACTCGCTCGGGGGAGGAACCTGCAGGAGCGAATACCAGTAGTTCGCGGGATAGATTTGCGCCGCCGCGCGAGCATCCGGAGCGGGCGCCGCCTTCAGCGCGAGCGTCTTGCTTGGCGCGGATACGATTGGCGCGGAATCGACGAGACCATACCCCCTTACCCAAATCTTGTAATTTGCTTTCGGGAGATCGGGCACCAGAAATCTTCCCCGGTCGTCGGTGACCACGATTTTCCGGAATTTTGTCGGCAGATCGCTCGTTTCCGCAATCACCCACACGCCTGCTTCCGGACCGCTCGGTCCGCTCACCACTCCGCCGATATCCTTTTGAGCCACGGCGATCTTGTCCGCTCCGGTCCGATGGGCTGGCGCGCTCGCCTGGCCCGCGGCCAAGTTGACGGTCGACCCCGTCAGGACCAGACTCACGACAACAAATATCGTTCGCGCAGGCTTGCGATTGTTCGTCATTACTTCTCCTTGGTGTGCAACATGCTTACCAAAATCCTCAGAGGGTGGCAAGGAAACTCGACCTGCCGAGCGGCCCCAGTGGCGCAGGCTTCAGCCTGTGGGGGTTGGTGGCAGCAAGGGCGATCTTGCCCCGACCAACCCCCACAGGCTGAAGCCTGCGCTACTTGAGTAACGACTTGACACGATTGGTGACAACGGAGTAGCGTCGCAGCTGCCGTGGAACTGGATGCTTCCCTCGATTGGCTGTCACTCTCGCTGACGCCGGGCCTCGGCTCGCGTCTCACGGGGAAACTGCTGCGCCAATTCGGATCGCCCCAGGATGTGTTTCGCGCCTCCCTCACCGAACTCGAGGCGTGCCATCTGCCCTCCGTTCCAGCGCGGGCGATCCAATCCAAGCACGCGCACAAGGATGCCGAAGAGGAACTCGCGCAGGTCCGCAAGCTGGGCTGCCGCTTGCTGAATTGGGACGAGCCGGAATATCCGCAGCGGCTCCTTGAAATTTACGATCCGCCGCCGCTCCTTTACGTGCGCGGAGACGCCGGCGCGCTCAACCGGCATTCCATCTCGATGGTGGGCACGCGCCGGCCGACGCCGTACGGCAATCAAGTGGCGGAGCGGCTGGGGCATGACCTGGCCGAGCGCGGCCTGTCGATCGTCAGCGGCATGGCGCGTGGCATTGACAGCCTGGCGCATCAAGGCGCTTGCCGGGCTACTCACGGCTCTCCGATTGGCGTGCTGGGCACAGGCGTGGACGTAGTCTATCCGAAGGAGAACAAGAAATTATTCGCGGAAGTGGAAAAACGCGGCGCACTAATCAGCGAATTCCCGCTGGGCACGCATCCGGCGCCCGAAAATTTCCCGGTGCGTAATCGCGTTGTCGCGGGAATATCGCTGGGCGTGGTGGTCGTGCAGGGCGCGCAGTATTCCGGTTCGCTCATCACCGCGCGGCTCGCGATGGAGTTTGGCCGCGAAGTTTATGGCGTCCCCGGGAACGTCACCGTGGACGTCAGCTTTGCCCCAAACCAGATGATCAAGCAAGGCGCCAAGCTGGTGACTTCCTGGGAAGACGTTATCGAGGAATTGCCGACGGAAATCCGCGCCGAGCTGTCCCCTGTCGAGGCGACCACCAGCGCCGAGCGCGCATCCTTGCTTGAGGGGGCTCTCTCCCCGGTGGAGAAAACGATCTTCAGCCTACTGAGTACGGACGAATCCATTCATGTGGATGAACTGGTGGAAAAGGCGGAATTGAACTCCTCGGAAGTTCTGGCGACGCTATGCGAGATGGAGATGAAAAGGATCGTAAGGCAGATGCCGGGGAAGCAATTCATCAAAATCCTCTTGTAGCGGCGTCTCTCCTTCGGGGCCGGCGCCAAAAACAAAACGCAGGGATTGCCCGCTAACTCGCTGAAATTACAACCCTCTACGCAAATGTGCCGCAGCCTATAGAATCGAGAAGGACACAAGGCGCATCTATCAAGCGTTGACAAACGGTGGGAACGAGGGCCACGCTAGAAGACCGGAAAGGGAAAAACGCTTCTAACGTGGGGCGTTCAGGTCTGGAAAAAAGTCATGGGAAGATCGCTGGTCATCGTCGAATCGCCCGCAAAGGCGAAGACGATCAACAAATACCTGGGCCGCAATTACACGGTCAAGGCGTCCTACGGGCACATCATGGACCTGCCCAAGAAGGTGCTGGGCATTGATATCGCCCACGGGTTTGCTCCGACGTATGAAGTCAATCCGGACAAAACGGGCGTCGTGACGCAACTTCAGAAAGCCGCCTCCACGGCCGATGCCGTCTATCTGGCGGGCGATCCGGACCGCGAAGGCGAGGCCATCTGCGCCCACCTGGCCGAGGTGTTGAGCGGACCCAAGCTCGAATTTCCCACGGAAGAAGAAAAAGCAGCCCTCGAAGAAGCGAACGGGAACGGGAAGAAGGGTAAAAAGAAGGCGAAGAAGCCCGTCAAGAAAGCCGTCGCCAAGGGCAAGCCCGTCATCGCTCGAAAAAATATTTTCCGCGTGATGTTCAACGAAATCACGTCGAAAGCGATCAAGGCGGCGTTCGAGCACCCCGGCGAGATCAACGAAAACCTGGTGGACGCGCAGCAGGCGCGCCGTGTGCTGGACCGCCTGGTCGGCTACAAAATTTCACCGCTGCTCTGGGACAAAGTGCGCCGGGGCCTTTCCGCCGGACGCGTGCAGACGGTGGCGTTGCGCCTGATCGTGGATCGAGAGCTCGATATTCGCGCGTTCGTCCCGGTGGAATATTGGACGATCCATGCCATTCTGGCCGCCGGCGAGCCGCCCGCATTCGAAGCGAAGCTCACAAAATATAAGGGCGAGGACATTGAAGTTCACACCCAGGCCGAGGCGGACGCCATTGTGGCCGCGGCAGGAAAAGTGCAATGGAAAGTGGCCGGCGTCACGCAGAAGGAAAAACGCCGCTTCGCGCCGCCTCCGTTCACGACGTCAAAGCTCCAGCAGGCCGCCTACAATCGCCTGCGGTATACCGCCAAGCGCACCATGGGCCTCGCGCAGCGGCTCTACGAGGGCGTGGAGCTCGGCCAGGAAGGCTCTGTCGCGCTGATCACTTACATGCGCACGGACTCGGTGCGCGTTTCCAATGACGCGCTGGACCAGGTGCGCGGCCTGATCGGCTCCAGATATGGCCAGCCGTACCTGCCGGAGAAGCCGAATTTCTTCAAGTCCAAAAAGGATGCGCAGGACGCGCACGAAGCCATTCGCCCGACCGATGCCGCGCGCACGCCCGAGGACGTAAGGCCCTTCCTGAGCGACGACATGTTCCGGCTCTACCAGCTCATCTGGCAGCGGTTTGTCGCTTCGCAAATGGTGCCGGCGGTATTCGATCAGACGACGGTCGATGTGACGGCCGGCGATTATACATTCCGCGCGAGTGGCTCGGTGCAGAAATTCGACGGGTATCTGGCCGTGTATCAGGTGTCGGCCGACGATGACGAAGACGCCGATGCGGACGCGAGCAAGGCCCTGTTGCCGCCGGTCGCGGAGGGTGAGACCCTGCGTCTCGAAACATTGCGCCCGGACCAGCACTTTACCGAACCGCCCCCGCGCTACACCGAAGCAACGCTGGTGAAAGAGCTGGAAGAAAAAGGCATTGGCCGCCCTTCGACCTACGCTTCCATCATTTCCACGATCGTCGAGCGCGAATACGTCACCAAGGACCAGGGGCGGTTTGCTCCGACGATGCTGGGCGAAAAAGTGAGCATCCTGCTCGTCAAGAGCTTCGAGGATATTTTCGATGTGGGCTTCACGGCCCTCATGGAAGAGGAACTCGATGAGATCGAAGAGGGAAAACTTCCCTGGAAGAAGGCCGTCAAGGAATTCTATAGCCGCTTCGCGGTAGACCTCGAAAAAGCCAAGGACGAGATGGAGTCCTACAAAGCCGGGATTCCCACGGGGCAAAAGTGCGAGAAGTGCGGACAAGGAAATCTCCTGGAACGCATCAGCCGGCACGGTTTTTTCCTGGGCTGTTCGCGCTACCCGGATTGTGATTTCATTCGCGATCTCTCGCCGGAATTGCCTGCCGAGGGCGAGGATGGCGCGGCGAAAATCGAAGCCTGCGACAATTGCGGGCGCGAAATGGTCATCAAGCGCGGCCGCTGGGGAATGTTTCTGGCCTGCACCGGGTACCCCGATTGCAAGACGACGCGCCGCCTGAAGGCCGGCACGCGCCGCGCGCTTCAGCCGGACGAACTGCTCGATGAAAAATGTCCCGAGTGCGGTTCGCAACTGGTCAAGAAGCACGGCCAGTATGGCGAATTCACCGGCTGTACCGGCTATCCGAAGTGCAAATTCATCCGCGCGAAGACCCTGGGCATCAAGTGCCCGAAGTGCGAGACCGGCGAACTGACGGAGAGGGTTGCCAGGAAGGGACGACGGCGCGTCTTTTACGGGTGCAATAAATATCCCGCATGCGATTTCACGACGCCGCATCTGCCAATCCCCGAAGCCTGCCCGAAATGCGGCGCGGCATTCATCGTCGAGAAGCGCGGCAAGCTGGGCGCGGTGAGAACCTGCATCAAAGAGGGTTGCGATTGGGAAGCGGCTCTTCCGGAAACCCCCGCCGCGGCCGTTCCCGAACCCGTGGGCACGGCCCAGTCCTGAGCGCCTGCGCGCAACCGCCGGATTTTCGTTTTTGAAATGAGCACGGGCTTTTCAGGGTGCAGCCGCTAGGCCGCAAAACCAGTGCTCCGGCAGGGGGAAATGGATTCCGCGGTAAAACAATTTCTAATTTATTTGCGCGCGGTTCGCAACGCTTCCCCGCACACGATCCGCAGCTATGACACCGACCTCGCGCAGTTCCTCACGTTCCTGACCCCACCCGGCACTGCAATGCCGCGTCCCCAGGACGTCACGCACCTCATGATCCGCGAATTCGTGGCGCACCTGCACGATCTCCAACTGGAAAAATCCTCGATTGCCCGAAAGCTCGCGGCGATTCGATCGTTCTTCAAATTCGCGGTCCGGGAAGGCATGGTCGTGCGGAATCCGGCGCGCATGGTGGCGACTCCCAAACTGCCGAAGCGCATCCCCTCGGTCCTGAGCGCCGAGGACCTGAACGCGTTTCTCGATGGCGTGGTGGCTGGCCCAGAGCGTGGTTCCGGGCGGCACCGGCAATCCTCCGAGAACATCAGCAGCCGCCTGATGGTCAAGCGCGACCGGGCGATTCTCGAGCTGCTGTACGCTTCCGGGCTGCGCGTCAGCGAACTCACTGGACTGAACCTTGGCGACATGGACCGGAAGGAACTCATGCTGCGGGTGCGCGGCAAAGGCAACAAGGAACGCATCGTCCCATATGGCGGCAAAGCGGAACAATCGCTCGAAGCCTATCAATCCGTGCGCCAGGAGATTCTGCGCAAGGCCGGGGGGCGCGGCGACCGGCAGGCCGTGTTTCTCAACCATCTGGGCACCAGGCTGACGCAGCGGTCCGTGGCGCGCATCGTCAAAAAGTACGCGCGTCTGGCCAACGTGAACTGGGATTTGCATCCGCATTCTCTGCGGCACGCATTCGCCACGCACTTGCTGGCCGATGGGGCGGACCTTCGCGCGATTCAGGAATTGCTGGGACACTCCTCGCTATCCACCACGCAGCGGTACACGCATGCCACGATTCGCCAACTGATGGAAGTGTTTGACAAGGCGCATCCGCGCGCTTGAAATTGCAACCCGGAAAAATTATTCTTCGACGGGTTCGGCGATGGCGGGGCGCGTTTGCTTCGATCGCCGTTGGCGAAAGAAAAAAGCCAAATGCCTTGCGCTGCATTGGCGGCAACGGAACGGCCGCAGGAGCAGGAGAAGCAGGAGGGTCCACTCCAGGACGCCGCGGCGGTGAGACCGCAAGATATCTTCACTGCCGCAGAGGGGGCATTGCCGTGTCCCTACCCAAAGCGAGATGGCGTGTGTCCTAGCCATAAATTCGGATATATCGTAAACCGATAATCCTTCGGCGCGACGCAATTTGAAAAGGCCAATTGCCGTAAAGGTACGGGGTGAGTTATTCTTCGCAGGCTTCGCCAAGGGTGATGTTCAAGGCGAGGATGCCACGCTGGGATGACGACGGGAGAACGGCGCACAGCATCATTGTGCGGGCATCGCCCGTCCATTGCCGGCCTGTCCGGAAATAAATTAAACGGTAGGAAGCGAGCCTACAGGGAGAACATGGGCCATATGAATTTCTTTCAGAAAAATATACTGTTCGTGTTGGGATGCATCGCTTTCGCTTTGTTTGCCGCCCCCGCGGTGAGCTTTGCGCAAACCGATGAAATCCAGGTGTACGACGCCGCGATCGCCGAAAAAGGGAAATTCAACCTGATGATTCACAGCAACTTTATCGCCGCCGGGCAGAAAACTCCCGCTTTCCCCGGCGGCCTCGTTCCCGATCGCTCGTTCAACGGCACCGCCGAGTGGGCCTGGGGCGTCACCAACTGGTTTGAGCAGGGCCTTTACCTCCCGGTGTACACCATCTATTCCAAGGGGCACGGCGGGTCGATTAACGGCTTCAAGCTTCGCGAACTGTTCGTGCTGCCGCATGCGGACGATCGTACGTTTTTCTACGGCGTCAATTTCGAGTTCAGCGTCAATTATTCGTATTGGGAGTCCCGGCACATCACTTCCGAGGTGCGTCCCATCGTGGGATTGCACCTGCATCCTGTGGACATCGTTTTCAACCCCATTGTGGATACAGACTATACCGGCGGCTTCAAGAACCTCGAATTCGTTCCGGCGACGCGCGTCGCCTACAATTTGAACGACAAATGGGCCGTCGCCCTTGAGGAATATGCCGATTTTGGGACCCTGCGCAGTTTCTTTCCGCAACGCGACCAGTTCCACGAAGTCTGGGCCGTCATGAATCACAGCAGCAAGATCGTGGATATCGAAACCGGCGTGGGGGTTGGCGTGTCCCACGGGGCCGACAAATTGACGTTCAAGCTGATGTTGTCCCGCGATTTGAACTGATTCTTCAGCCGTCCGCGGCCGGCCTTCGAGGCCAGAAGGCTCCAGCAGGATTCCGTGCTGGAGAAAGAGGGGCCATGGCCACAGAACGCCTGATCGAATATGACGCCGCCAGCGCGGAGGTCCGCGCGGTGTACGACGACATTCTCGCCACGCGCAAGACCGATTACATCAACAATTTCTGGAAGGCGCTGGCGAATGATCCCGCGACTCTCCAGCGCACCTGGGAATCCATCAAGCAGATTATGGCGCCCGGCGCCTTGGACGCGCTGACCAAGGAACTGATCTACATCGCCGTCAGCGTCACCAACCAGTGTCCCTACTGCATTGCTTCGCACACCGCATCCGCCGAGAGCAAAGGCATGACCGGCGAAATGTTTCACGAGCTCATGGCCGTCGTGGGCATGGCCAATGAAACGAACCGCCTCGCGGCCGGCTACCAGGTGGAGATCGACGAGCGATTCAAAGCTACGTAATTCCGATGATCTCCAAGTAGCACACGCTTCAGCCTGTGGGGTTTTGTCCTCGCTGCACTTTGCTGGCAGGCTTCACTTTGGCGCCCCCCGGGACCTCCGAAAACCACACAGGCTGAAGCCTGTGCTACTGTTTCTGATATAATTTCACTTTATGGAACTCACAACTATTATAAATTTGATCTGCTTGCCGTTCCCGTGTGAAATGGGGGGCGCGGGAGAGTGCTATGGACATTGTACGTATTTTTGACACGACCCTGAGAGATGGGGAGCAGTCCCCGGGATTTTCCATGTCGGTGCCGGAAAAGGTCCGCATGGCTCATCAGCTGGAATCGCTCGGCGTGGACATCATCGAGAGCGGCTTCCCCATCGCTTCGGCGGGGGACCTCGAAGGCGTGCGCGCGGTTTGCCGCGAAATTCGCGGCTGCACGGTGGCGGCGCTGGCGCGCGCCCGGCGCGACGACATTGACGCGGCGCTCGAAGGCCTCGCCGGAGCGGCGCATCCCCGGCTGCACACGTTTCTCGCGACGTCGGATCTGCACCTGCACCACAAGCTGCGCCTGACGCGGGAAGAAGCCCTCGAAGCCATCTCCAGCAACGTGCGCTACGCGCGCGAACGCTGCGCGGAAGTCGAATTTTCCGCCGAAGACGCGAGCCGCACCGAAATCGGTTTCCTTTGTGAAGCGGTTGGCCGGGCGGTCCGCGCCGGCGCGACGATCATCAATCTGCCTGACACCGTCGGCTACGCGGTGCCTGAGGAATACTCGGCCATGTTCCGCCGCGTGATCGAGTATCTGGACGGCGCCAATGGCATCACGCTGAGCGCGCACTGCCACGATGACCTTGGCCTGGGCGTCGCCAACACCCTGGCCGCGGTGCAGGCGGGCGTGCGCCAGCTCGAGCTGACCATCAACGGCATCGGCGAGCGCGCCGGAAATGCCGCGCTGGAAGAAGTCGTGGTGCTACTGAACGTGCGGCAGGCCACGCTGGGCGTGACCACCAACGTCCATCTCGATCAACTCTTTGCGTCCAGCCGCCTGCTGACTGAAATTACGGGCGCGCCTGTAGCGCCCAACAAGGCGATCGTAGGCGCGAACGCGTTCGCCCACGAAGCCGGCATCCACCAGGACGGCATCCTCAAAAATCCCCTCACCTACGAAATCATCTCTCCCGAAGCGGTCGGCGTTCCCAAGCGGCAACTGGTCCTCGGAAAACATTCCGGGCGCAACGCGCTGCGCGCGACGCTCGTCGATCTGGGCTACCAGCCGACGCGCGAAGAGCTCGATGAGTGTTATAAGCGCGTGGTGACGCTGGCCGACGCGTCGAAAAACGTGACGAATCGCGACCTGCTCGCCATCGCGCACCAGGTGATGCGAAAGCGCGGGAGCGAAACCCCGGTCGGCGCGGAATAAACAGTATGCGGAATATTCTGGTAGCACAGGCTTCAGCCTGTGGATTTTCCGCGCGCACGGCGATTACCCCCCACAGACTGAAGTCCGTGCTACTTTCCGCTGGACATTTGTCCGCGAATAGACTTCCATAGCCGCATCTGAAAGCTTCAAGGGGGAATTTCCATGCGTAAGAGGCTGCCTCTTCTCGTGGCCATGGTTCTGTTTGTTCCGTTTTCGGCCGTTCGCGCGCAGCAACCGGCGCAGAAAAAGCCGCTGGACATTTATTTTCTGGACACGGAGGGCGGCCAGGCCACGCTGTTCGTTTCTCCCTCGGGACAATCGATGCTGGTGGACACGGGTTTCCCCGGCAATCAAGGCGCTGCTACGCCAGCCGAGTCAAACGCTACGGGCGTCACGCGCGATGCGGACCGCATCATGGCGGTCTTGAAACTGGCGAATGTCGGCGTGCTCGATTACGTGGTGATCACGCATTTTCATGGAGACCACGCCGGCAACGCGGCGGAGCTCGCCCATCGGATTCCCATCCGCCATTTCGTGGACCACGGTCCGTACACGGTCGAGATGCAAGCGGGGCGGGACGCACCCATCTTGTCCTACCTGCCGATACGCGAACATGCGCACGTGACCGTGCCGAAGCCCGGCGACCGGATTCCCGTCGAAGGCCTCGATGTGCAGGTGGTTTCCTCAGCGGGCGATGTACTCAAGGAGCCGATGGCAGGAGCGCCCGGAGCCGGCGCGCCCAATCCGCTGTGCCGCGACGCCAAATTGAAGGAACAGGACGCCACGCCGGAAAATTTTGAATCGGTGGGAATCGTGGTGCGTTACGGCAGCTTCCGTCTCGTCGATCTCGGAGACCTGACCTGGAATCAGGAGCACGCGCTTGCCTGCCCGAATAATCTGGTCGGCGCGATGACCGTGTTTCACACTACGCGGCACGGGGATCCGCATTCCGGCGCGCCGCAATTCATGCACGCCCTCCACGCGCGCGTCGCGGTGATGAACAACGGCGAGAGAAAAGGCGGCTCGCCCGAATACTGGCAAACCGTTCATGAAGCGCCCGGCCTCGAGGATTTCTGGCAGATCCACCGCTCGGCGGCGGGTGGCGCGGACCACAATTCGCCGGAACAATTTCTCGCGAATATCAACGAAACCGATCACGGGCACTATATCAAGATGTCGGTGCGGGCCGACGGCAGCTTCTCGATGACCAACGAGCGCACCGGGTTCACGAAAGATTATCCGGCGCGCGGCAAGGCTCAGTAGGCCAATCCCGTCCTGGAAAATAGTGGTCCGGGAGTTTTTCCCTCCGCCGCTGCCTTTAAGCGGAACATCAGTTCGCCCCAGGTCGTGTTACAGGAGACGAAATAGTCCGTCTCCGCCTGCCAATCGGCGTGGGTGAATCGCAGCAGCGTCTGTCCTTTTTGTTCCGCCAGGTCAAAGAGCAATCGTGTGCCGCTCCACTCTTTTCCGGAGTGGCAGAGCCTATGCGCCTAGCGCGGCGCTGCGATTTGGATGGGGTGAAGGCCATACACCGTTGCGCGGTTGAAAAAACCAAGCTCCACATTTCCGCCGGCCTTTTCTTCGGTCACGTCGGCGGCCCACCAAC
>JBGQJJ010000052.1:0-12522 GCA_041498955.1 Terriglobia bacterium | reverse complement strand
TCCAGTTCATGTCGGGCCAGGAACCGCGAATCGGTCCGAACATGTTTCTTCCGAGAATCCAGGCGCCAACATTCTTGAAGCCCCGCGCAGCGAAGTCGTCATTGATCCCCGTTGTGCCACCGTCGGCGCCAAATAGGGTCCCCTGGAACGTGCGTGTCGGGACTAACCACTGGTGCAAATCTGTCCCGCCCACGCCGAGCGGATTCCTGATGTCCTGATTCGGACCAGCTCCGTATCCGTCAAGCGATATGGTAAAGCCCTCAACTCGGACGCGTGTCATTTTCATGCCTTCCTTTCGATTGACGCCTCTAGTCACCGTGTGGCGATGCGCAGCTTCGCCGAGCTAATATTAGCCGTTCCGGGTCGCGATATCGCAAGCCGCACTCGATGCCGAGAGGAGACAAGCCATGCCATACAGCATATCGACCTTGCTGATCCGCAATCTTCGTGATGTCTTCGGTGAAAACGACCCCGCTCGCCGGCGCGCGGCCATCGACGAGATTTACACTGAAGATTGCGTTTTCTACGACCCCAGCAAGGGAGTGTATCGTGGCCGTGACGAAATCAACCGCATCGCGGGCGCGATCAAAGCTACTCACCCTGAATTCCGATATCAGCCAATTACCGAGCCCGCGGAATCGGGCAATGGCGGGCTGGTCCGCTGGGTATCAGGCCGCCCGGGTGAGGCGCCAGCTTACGCAGGAACCGATTTCATCATTGCCCGGGACGGCCGGATTGCCGCCGTTTATCTCTTTTTCGACAAGCTACGGTGAGCTGGACTCTGCCGTGCGACGTCCTATGCTTAGGATTGGCAAACAGCGGGAGGAATATTTCGCGGTTGCTCAAGCTGCTTTGCTTGAAGCGAAACATCGGAAATCTATCAGCAATCCAGGAGAAAAGCGGCTATCTCCTTAAGCAACGGGGAATCGAGCGGTTTGTCGGCAATCCGGAAGGAATTCAGGATTTGGTCCTCCAAACTGACCTAAGTACCGAAATCCCGGCTAACTTGCTTTCGTCTCTGCAAACTGTTTCTTGAACGACTCAAGCGTCAACCGCAGCCCTTCTTCTAAATTCACCTTGGGTTCCCAGCCTAACAGGCGCCGCGCCTTGGAAATGTCCGGGCAGCGCTGCTTGGGGTCATCCTGCGGCAAGGGCTCGAAAACAATGGGAGTGGTCACGCCGAGCAAGGCGCGGATCCGTTCGGCAAATTCCAGGATCGTTATTTCATGAGGATTTCCGATGTTGGTTGGTTCATGTTCGTCGGACATCATCAGACGGTAGATTCCGTCGATTAAATCGGAAACATAGCAGAAACTGCGCGTCTGTTTTCCCGTGCCGTACACGGTGATGGGCTGTCCGGTCAGCGCCTGATGAACGAAATTCGGCAGGGCGCGGCCGTCATGGAGGCGCATGCGCGGCCCGTAGGTGTTGAAGATGCGGATGATGTGTGTGTCCAGGCCCTTCGCCCGGTGATAAGCCATGACCATGGCTTCCGCAAAACGCTTGGCTTCATCGTACACGCCGCGCGGGCCGACCGTGTTCACATTGCCCCAATACGTTTCCGGCTGCGGGCTGACCAGCGGATCGCCGTAACACTCCGACGTGGACGCCAGGAAATACTTGGCCTTTTTCGCCAGGGCCAGGCCCAGGGTATTGTGCGTTCCGAGCGAGCCCACTTTCAGTGTTTGAATCGGAAGTTTCAGATAGTCGACCGGGCTCGCCGGCGAAGCGAAATGAAGGACGTAATCGACCGGGCCCGGGATATCGATAAACTTGGTGACGTCGTGCTGGACCATGCCGAATCGGGGGTTTCCAGCCAGATGGCGCAAGTTGGCTGCGGTGCCCGTGACCAGGTTGTCGACCGAAAGAACTTCCCATCCGCGATCGAGCAGGCAGTCGCACAGGTGCGACCCCAGAAATCCCGCGCCACCCGTGACTACCGCGCGCAACGGGACGGCCTTTCCATGCAGATGTTTTCCGTAGGTCCGGGTTTCTTCATGATTCCGTATTTCCTCACGCGGTCGAATCTTGCGGACACGCTGAATTTCATTGTAGCCTCAGCGCTCACCGCCACAAAGTCTGGTTCCGCGGACCCAGCGCGTATTCGCAACTGCCCCACGAGGCCGCTCGGAAATCGTTGGGGAATCAGCGGGCCCCGATTGACCCCGAATGGCCACGGGGTTACGATTCCGAGTCCGCCCGACGACTATGCCCCACGACCGATTTTATTTGCTACGATGCTGTCCGTCCTGCAAGAGTTTGGATGTTCGCCGGTCGCACCGGCGGGGACTGTTCGAATTGGTGATACTTCCATTGTTTTTATTGCGGCCTTTTCGCTGCGAGGACTGCACCAAGCGACACTATAATTTAATTTTTACGAGGGCGCTCCACGAACCTGGGAAAGGGGCCCCCCGAGGTGCCTGAGGAACGCGGGATTCGTTCCTTGGGACGCGCCCGGGCGATGAGGCGGAATTTTGATTGAATATAGATCGAGAATGCGCCGCTGGCTGATTCCCGGCGGAATTTTTGTCGTGGTCGCTGGCGTGGCGGCCACGTTGTTTTTCACCATAGGGAAATGGCTCGTCGTTGAGGACAAGCTCGTTCACGCGGATGTGATCGTGGTCTTGAGCGGGCGCCTTCCGGAACGCGCCGTTGAAGCCGCTCGGGTCTACAAGGCCGGTTACTCGGACCAGGTTTGGATCTCTCCTCCCGTTTCTCCCGTGGATGATTTGAAGGCCATGAAAATATCCTATCTGGGCGAAGATTTTTATAATGAAAAGGTTTTGATAGCGAAAGGAGTCCCTCCGGACGCCATTCGTATTCTGGAGAATCCGGACGCGAACACGGAAGCGGAGGTCCGCCAAATTGCGGACGATCTCTCCAAGTCCGATTTTCACTCCGTGATTATCGTTACTTCCAAAGCCCACACCCGCCGGGTACGCACGATCTGGAACAAACTGGTGGGCTCGGAACCGCGCATGATCGTGCATTACGCCCACGACGACACCTACGACGGCGCGCATTGGTGGCGCCACACACGGGACGCGTTGGATGTGATGCGTGAGACCCTGGGCCTCCTCAACGCCTGGGCAGGCTTCCCGTTGCGTCCGAACGAGAATTAGTCATGCCGGTCCGCCCACGCAAACCAAACGAAATCGCACGGCAGGTGGTCCCGCTGCTCCTGCTGGGGATTGGTTTGGTGACCACCAACAACTCCGTGACGTTTCTTGTGGGCGAGGCCACGATCCTGGGCGCCGCGGTGAATCCGCTGCGAACGACGCTGGCCCTATTCTTTTCCGGCGCAGGCAAGCCCGAGCAACCTCCACTTTATGAAATCATTCTCCATTTCTGGCTGCGCTGGACGGGGGGAAACTTCGACTATCTTCGGATTCCATCCATTCTTTTTTTTCTTGCGGGACTTTTTCTGCTGGGCCGCGCCAGCCGCCATTTTGCAGGGTCGTCATCCGCCGGCGTTGCCGTCATCTGGGCAGGGGCCCTATGGCCTTTCGGCTTTCATTCCGGCCGCCTGGCGGCCTCGTACCCGTTTTCGTTTTTTTTGGTTGCTGGTTTGACGCTCTCCTATTTCAAGTATCTGGAAGACCAGACTTTTGGCCGCTGGGTGGTATTATTTCTTTTCTCCGCATGTCTGGTTTGGACTAGCTATTTCGGCTGGGCCATTCTGGCGTGCCTCGCGATGGATCAGTTTCTTCGCGCGCGAGGCAAAGAACCTGCGGCAACTCCCAAAGCTCTCCTAGGAACCGCTGCACTGTTATGCGTTTCGTTCCTTCCTCTCTTTTCCGCGTTCCGCGCAGAACTTTCCAGTGGCATGAATTCTCATCAGGGAGCCCTTACCATTCTTGCGAACGCGACGTTTCACGTCTTCTCGCTATTCGTCAGCGAATCGGTCGCGCCCTGGCATTGGTGGTTGAGCGTCCCCGTGGGGCTCGCGGTTCTGCTTTGCGTGGGATTGGTTGCGTGGTGGATTCCGCGTCCCGCGCGCCGCTTGTTGTTCTACAACGCAGCGATATTGGTTGTGATGGCGTTGGCCGGAATCCTTCAAACGAAGGATCTGCTCATGCTCTCTCCCTGGATCTTGTTGCCGGTTGGCGTCGCGATCGAGACGGCCAAGCCCCGCTGGGCGACCTTCGCCCTGGCGGCCGCGCTTTTGACGATCGGCGCAGCAGGGTGGTACGGAGTCTATTCGCGGCGCTATTATTCCGCGCCTCAATGGATCGAACCCTGGCAGGAAGTTGCGGTGGATGCGGCCGCGAAAATCAAAGGCGGCGCAACGGTGATCGCCGACCATCCTTCGTTCCTGTTTTATCTAACTTATCTTCTCCGCGTACCCACTCAAAACGGGCCGTGGAAGTTTGAGGGTTTACTTCCCGATTCCGCTAAGCATCCCCAGGTGTATTCCCCGGCGGGCTGGCTTGCCGCGGGGCATCCGACGAGCGGGAAAATGATCCTGATTCGAGGTGGAGGCGATTCAGCAGGAAGCGGACCCATGGATGATGCGGCGCGGCAACTGGATCAGTCCTGCGGTTCCATATCGTCTCGCCTCCGGATGCGTGACGAAGGCTACAAGTGGAAACAGCGTTTCTTCCCTCAGTTTCGCGAGCCGCAGTGGAGAATCGAAATTCGCGAATACGATTGCGACTCCTCGAATTCCAAGCAGATCTACCTTATCCCTCCGCGCTGATTCGGATAAGCAGGAGGAGTACAAACGTCATCTTATTCTATTATAAGGACTTAAGTTCCGCCGAGAACTTCTAGTACGTCAGGCCCATTGTCGCCGCCGTCTTCCAGTCCCAAACTGGTCTTAGGAGGGATGCACCGAATGCGGGCTGTTCTCGTTTTCGGTCTGTCAACCATTGCCTTTAGGGATTTTTGTCTCTACTACTGGCGCGCCACGACTCGGGCCTCAAACTAAGTAGTTTTTACTCAGCCGTATGGCGCAAGTTGCGGTCGCTACTAGTACTTGAGGTGTATAGAGTCAGTACGATGCGGCCATTGTTCCGTGCAGAGACATGAAAGAAACTGTAATCCTGAGGATGATCCTGGATGATTCCGGCTATTATATTCTCGGTCGCGGTGGTCGCCTTCGCGCAATTTGCGTTGTACTACTGGCGCGCGACCATTTCCGGAATTGCGGCGCAGGCCATCTCGGACCGGATCCGAGTGGCTGCGGGGATCACCCATGATGGGATTGGCGCCCAGGACTTCCGTAGCATTCTAATTCTAAAAGACTTATCTCCAGACTTGCGGGGCCCGCACGGAAGCTTCGCGGCGATTCGTGCGTACTACTCAGTGGTTGAGAAACTCGGCAGGATTGTCCCCGCAATGGCCAACTGGGCGAACAGCGAGATGGCTACCTGCTCGCGCTACGTTGCGGTTCTGATGGATCAGCACCTGGAGCGGAACATGGCTTGCGCCGCTCAAGTCCGCGGGATGTAAATTGGGACTGCATTTCATTGGTTGAACATCAGGAAAGCCCAGCTAATAGGCCCAGCGCAGAAGAATCCCACCCGAAGTATATCCCGCACCGACCGCAACGAGTAAAACGAGATCCCCTTTTTTGAGCCGGCCCTCGGCCACGGCATCGCGCAGGCCAAGGGGTATGGTTCCGGCAGTCGTATTTCCGTAGCGATCGATATTCACCATGATTCTTGCGTCCTCCACGCCAAGCCGCTCCTGCATGGCGCGAATGATCCGCAAGTTGGCCTGATGGGGCACAACCAGCGCCAGGTCCTTGCTCGTGAATCCATTTCGTTCGAGCATTTCACACGCCAGATCCGCCATGCGGCGCACCGCGTATTTGAAGACCTGAGCGCCCTCCTGATGGACATAGTGCATCTTCTGATCCACGGTTTCGTGGGAAGCCGGGTGCAGCGATCCGCCGCCGGGCATGTAGAGAAATTTTCCCCCGGAGCCGTCGACATCGTGCTCGAAGTCGAGAATGCCTTCGTCGTCGCGGCTGGTCTGTTCCAGCAGGACGGCTCCCGCGCCATCTCCAAACAGCACACAGGTGGCGCGATCCTTATAATCCAGAATGGAAGTCATGACATCGCTTCCAATGACCAGCGCCTTTTTTTGAGTGCCGGCGCCCACGAATTGGGCGCCCACCGTCAGGGCATAGAGAAATCCGGAACAGGCCGCGGAGAGATCGAAACCCCATGCGTGGGTGGCGCCCAGGTTGTTCTGAACCAGGCAGGCGGTTGCGGGGAACATCATGTCGGGCGTGACGCTGGCCACCACGATCAGGTCGATTTCCGACGCGGGCACGTTCTTGCAGGCCAGGAGTTGGCGCGCGGCAGCTGTAGCCAGATCCGACGCGCCGACGCCCTTATCGGCTACGTGGCGTTCGCGGATGCCGGTGCGCTCCCGAATCCAGGCATCGTCGGTTTCCACCAGCTTCTCCAAATCGGCATTGGACATCACTCGGGGCGGCACGTACCCGCTCACACCAGTAATCTTTGCTGCAATGCGCCTGGACATTCCGTCTCCGTGAGGCTTGTCGGTCCCCGGCTAGAAGAAGCGCGATTCTACGCAATCGAAGGCGGCGAAACAAGCCTCGCGTGGCTGCCGTGTTTGAAACCCGGGAACGCCAATCTCCCGATTGGCGGATTGCGAGACGCCAATCGGGAGATTGGCGTTCCCGGGCAGCATTCCAGCTGATTTTTCGCGCGTCCTGATCGGATGGGTTCAGACGGACAGCATCGTGCCCTTTCGTTTTGTGTCCGTCATCGAATCTCGAGGGAAATGCGATTCAGGGATTGTAGCAACGCCTAGCGAGGCGCCTGCCGACTTACTGGTGAGAAATACCGGCTAGCGGAAGACTTCCGGCTCCTGGGCAAGGGCGGGATTCAGAAGCAGGGGGTTAGGCAATTCACGCAGACGCGAGACAAACAGCCGCACTAACTCGGGATCAAACTGCGCGTTGCCGCAGCGGTCCAGCTCCTGGAACGCTTCTTCCGGCGTGCGCGCTTTCTTGTACGTTCGCTCGGAGGTGATCGTGTCGTAGGCGTCGGCAATCGCGATGATTCGCGCACCCATCGGAATCTGGGCGCCGGCAAGCCCCTCCGGGTAGCCCGAGCCGTCGAAGAATTCATGGTGATGGGCGACCATTTCGCGGATGCGTTCGGTGCCTCGCAGCGGTTCGAGCAGCTTGGCGCCGTATTCCACGTGGCGTTTCATCGCTTCCCATTCATCGGGATTGAGAGGGCCGTTCTTGTTCAAGATCGATTCCACGATGCCAACTTTTCCAACGTCATGCAGCATGCCGCCCAGCCGCACTTCCTCGATTTCAGGGCCGTTCAGTCCAATGGCTTCGGCAATCAAGACGGCGTAGCTGGAAACCTTTTGAGAGTGTCCCTGAGTGAATTGATCCTTGGCATCGACGGCCAGCGCCAGCGAAGTGAGCGTATCCATGACGATGGGAGGCAGCGGCTCGAAGGACGACCCCCCGGATAATTCCGACATTTCCATTGCGCCCGGGAGTTTCGGGGAGGGTTCCGTTTCGGCGAGCGACCTGGCGAACTGCTCGATCCGGCTGTAGATTTCCACAAACGCGTCGGGGCCGGTGGCGAACAGGCGCTTGAGGGTGACGCCGAGGTAGGCGTTGAGAACGTCGCGCTTCCATTGTCTGGCATCATCCGTATTGAATTGATCCGCGGTGGAAACGGCGTTGCCTCCCTGATGCTTGGAAAGATACATCGAGGCATCGGCGACCTGAATCAGCTCCTGGGGAGTGGATCCGTTCAGCGGAAACGTCGCGACGCCAAAACTGGACGTCACGTTTTTATCGCGCAGGACCGGGTCGGAGCTGATCCAGGAGCGCAGTTTTGCGGCCAGTTGGTGGCTTTGCGTGGAGTCCGTTTCGGGCATCAGGATGACGAACTCATCGCCTCCATAGCGCGCCACCACGTCCGAGCGCCGGCAATTCATTTCCAGGATATGCGCCACGCGCTGCAGCACCAGGTCGCCGTCCAAGTGTCCATAAAAATCGTTGACGAATTTGAAACGGTCCAGGTCCATCAGCACCAGGGAGAAGGAACGTCCCGCGCGCGTCGCGCGCTTCCATTCCCCCGAGAGCGCTTCCATAAAGAAGCGATGGGTTTTCAATCCGGTCATGCCGTCGGTAATGGCCTGTTCCTGCGCTTTCTGGAAGGTCAGTGCGTTGTGGAGCGCCCCGGAAATCAGGTCGGCCAGCGTCCCCAGGAACAGAACTTCCTCCTGGGAGAAGTCGCAGGTTTTGTCTGTCTCCACGTACAACACTCCATGCAACTGGTCGGCGTACACGATCGGCAGCGCGATGGCGGAGTCGGAATCCTCGAGCACAGGCTCGCCCGTGGAGTGCTGTGCGTCGTAGGACACCACTGCCATCTGTCCCGTGCGTGCAACCCGCCCCACCACATTGCCGTCCAGCCCCAGACGGCGTCCCAGCGCGCCCTTGCGCTGTCCCGCTTCGGCCCGGATCACGATTTCCTTGGTCGCATACTCGAGCAGCCCGATTCCAATATGAGAGTAGTCCAGCCCTTGCTCGAGTTCTTCCGCGATCTTAGCGAGCATTTCATCCGGATTGAGCGTCGTAATGATATTGCGGGAAATGTTGTTGAACAGGGTCAAGCGGCGCGATTTGGCCCGCTCTTCACGGAACAAACGCGCATTTTCGAGGGCAATCACCGCTTCGCTGGCGAGCACGCGCATCATTTCCAGGTGGCCGGAATCGAGGGCGCGTTCCTGAGGACTTTGCAGAATCATGGCTCCGATGGGCCGCTCGTACAGCAGCAAGGGCACGCCGCAAAAACATCCTTCGTGCGAATTTTGCGGCTCGATGCCCAGCTTGCGCATTTCTTCGACGTAATTTTCCCGGATCAAAATGGGCTGGCGCGTGCGCATCAGGTATTCAATCACCAGGTTGCCGCCAAAGGGCCGGGTCCTCTTTGGCTGAACTTCGCCGTCGCGAACCTCGACTTCAAATTTAACTTCGTTGCGCGCGGTATCGTGGAGCGCGACACAGAAATGATTCACGTCGAACACGCGTTTGATTTCGCTGAGGATCGTCTCGAAGAGCGTGTCCGGGTCCAGGGTGGAGCTCAGGGCGCGTCCGATTTCGTTGAGCAGGTGAAGCTCTTGCGTGCGGCGCGCGGCCTGCTGGACGAGGTAGCTATTCTCGACGGCCATTCCGATTTGATGGCCCAGGGCCAGCAGGAGGCGCAGCTCGGCCGCCGTGAGCCGCCGCGTGTCGGCCGTGCCGAGGAGCAATACGCCGAACGCCTGTTCCTTGGCTTGCAAACTAATCCCCACCACGGTGCGCAGACGCTGGCTCGTGGCAAGCTGGCGGAAACGCCGGAAGGCTTCCTCGCCCTCGAGAGCTGTCCAGGAAGAGTCGCGGCCGAGATCGCGGAAAACCACGAGCCCGCCCAGCCGCGAAACCATATCCACGAGATGATCGTCCAGACCTTCTTCCTGGGCGATCGCGCAAAAATTCTCCGTCAAGCCGGCGGCGACCACGGAAGTGGGCCCCTGCGGATGTCCATGATGCAGAAAAAGCGCGCCGGCCGGCATGCGCACGACGCTCAGCACGCGCTCGAGAGCATGCGAGAGCATCTGCTGAATTTCCGGGCCGACAAAACTGGAAGTTGCCAGATTCACATTGGAAAGCGCCAGCATGTTCTGTTCGACGCGGCGCTTTTCCTCTTCGTAAAGCCCCATCACCATCAACGCCGCCGCAAACAGCTGGGGCAGAAGCTCCAGCGCGCGCAGCGAATTGTCGATGCGGGGACTGGGCAATAGCTCCCCGATCAGGATCGCGCTCCAACTGAGGAACGATGCAGCCAGCAATAAATCCGCGAAAGTTTCGTGACGCTGGCTCTCCTGGTAGAACACCCAGGCGATCACCGCAAGGACTCCGGCGACGCCCAGTTGCGGCGAAATTTTGACCGCATGCAGGTAGTAGGCAGCCGACCACAGTGCAAACACTCCGCCCGCGGCGATTTGCGGTCGGACCCACGGTTCGGCGCCCGTATACACCTGAGCCGTGCTGAAAAACAGCAGCGCTGCCGCGGCCAGCAGCCATTCGTTGACTGACGTCTGCCATGGAGCGACGGACACCCAGGGCTCGAGCGCGGGGCTGAGGTAGTGCAGCGCGAGCAGGCACCATCCGGCGCTCCAGAGCATCAGGTAGGCCTGCCGCCGCAAGCTGTGCATGTAGGCGAAGAAACCCGACGTCAATGCCGACGCTGCCAGCAGTGTGATCGCAATAATGCTTTCCGATGTCATCACATCAATTGCGCCGTCAGGGCCGCAATTCGCTCTTCCCACTCGGTTGGAGTGCCATGACAGGCGAGGTTAGTTGAAAAAATCAAACCCTTATCAAGGAATCCACGCCGCCAATCATCCCAAGAGGATGTATTTACAGGCGACAGAGACACCACACCTCTCCCGGAAATTTTCCCCACTTTTGCGACTATAAGGGACGCCTTTCCAGACGGTCAAGGGTACGGGGGTACCAGTCGGGAACAAGGCACTTGAAGGATCGGACACACGATTTTTTAACTAAGAATTGACCTATTTCGTTTTTCGCAACCACAGAAATTGCCTGCTGGGTAGTGGGATTAATTTGCGATTTTAGTAGGACAGCCACTCTTGGCTGTCCGCTTTCGCCCTGCTGGAACTGTGCGGGACAGCCAAGAGTGGCTGTCCTACTAAATAAATTCGGTCACTACTGCACACCCGCTGCGTGGCTCGCCTTCCTGCGCCGGTTCGGCTAAGATGAAGCGTTTTTCACTCGTAGGAGAGACCGGCAAGGGGCATGTCCACGACTTCAAGCGCATCGGGAACACCGGCTGGCGAAATTCGCGTGCGGTTTGCGCCCTCGCCGACGGGCTATTTGCATGTGGGAGGCGCGCGCACCGCGCTTTTCAATTGGTTGTTTGCGCGCGGCCGCGGCGGCACGATGGTCTTGCGCATCGAGGACACGGATGTTGAACGCAATCGCCCGGAACTGGTGGAGGGCATCCTGGACGGCCTGCGATGGCTCGGCGTCGATTGGGACGAAGGCCCGTACTTTCAGTCGCAGCGCCTGGAGTTGCATCGTGAGGCGGCATTGAAGCTGGCCGCTTCGGGCGCCGCCTACTTTTGCGATTGCCCCTCGGAGAAATATGCGGGCGGCGACGCGGTCGAGGAAACCGAGGACGCGAAAAAAGAGCAGGGGCCGCGGCGCATCACTCGCTGCGCGTGCCGCGAAGGCAAGCCCGGACTCAGCGCGGAAAATGCGGCGATTCGTTTCCGCGTTCCGCTCGGCGCGATCACCCAATTCGAGGACGCCGTGTTCGGTCCGCGCGAAGTGTCGAACGAGGAGATCGAGGATTTCGTTCTCCTGCGCTCGCCCAAGGAAGGCCAGGCGCGCGGCGGGCCCACGTATCAACTGAGCGCCGTCGTGGACGACATCGACATGCGGATCACGCACGTGATTCGCGGCTCCGATCACATCTCCAACACGCCGAAGCAGGCGCTGCTGTATCGCGCGCTTGGCGACGCGCCGCCCATTTTTGCGCACGTGCCGCTGATTCTGGGGCCGGACCGCACGCGGCTTTCCAAGCGCCACGGCGCGACCAGCGTGGGATCCTACCGCGACGAAGGTTTTTTGCCCGAGGCGTTTCGGAATTTTCTGGCGCTTCTAGGGTGGTCGGTCGGAGACGCGGAATTCCTGCGAACCTCCGAAATTGTCGCACGATTCACGCTCGAAGGCGTGAGCCGCACGAACGCCGTCTTCGACCGCCCGAAGCTCGAATGGTTCAACACGCAATATCTGCAGAAGCTGCCGATCGATGAGCTTCTTCCCGCCGTGCAAGGCGAGCTGGAGCGCTCGAAGCTGTGGCAGGCGGAATGGGCGGGAGCAAAGCGCGAGTGGTTTTCTAAAACGGTGGACTTGTTGCGCCCGCGCACGCGCCTGCTGCCGGATTTTTCGACGTGGGCACGCGCGTTTTTCAGCGATTCGTTCGAGTACGATCCGCAGGCCCGCGAAAAATTCTGGAAGGACGAACGCCTGGGCGCGATGCTCGCGAAACTGGCGGACGCCCTTGCGGCTCTCTCAGACTGGAATCACGACGCGTGCGACCACGCCCTGCGCGAGCTGGCCGCCGCGGAAGGCGTAAAGGCTGGTCTGCTGATCAATGCGACGCGAGTGGCAATCGTGGGACAGGCCGTGGCGCCGCCGCTGTTTGAAACGATGCTGGTGATCGGTCAGGAGCGCGTGGTCCGCCGCCTGCGCCGCGCCGTCGAACCACTCGCGGCGCGCTGATTCCATTCCGCAAAAATTGGTGAACGAACAAGTAGGACAGGCCCGCCGCGGCGGGCCTGTCGGGTTTCGGTTTGGAGCTCCTTCACAAGGCGACAGACTGAGCAGGCTGCGGAAAAAGTCAGTGAGGGACCGATTTTCGTAGCACAGCCACTCTTGGCTGTGTGGTTTTTGCAGCACTTAACAAAGGCGCACAGCCAAGAGTGGCTGTGCTACTTGGA